>NZ_FOZY01000051.1:0-22433 GCF_900116245.1 Methylobacterium sp. yr668
AGCACAGCGTGTATTCCGGCCGCTGCTGCATGTAGTCGAACTGGCGCTGCAGCTTGTCGGGATCCGTCCAATAATCGTCGCCCTCGCAGATGGCGACATACTCGCCCGAGACCCGCCCCGCGATGTCGTCCAGGTTCTTGACGACGCCGACATTCTCCGGACGCAGGATTGCGACGAGGTTCGGGTGCCGCGTCGCGTACTCGGCGATGATCTCGGCCGTGCCGTCGCTCGATCTGTCGTCCCCGACGATCAGCTCGAACGGGAAGTCGGTCCGCTGGCTCAGGATGCTGTCGAGCGTCTGGCGGATGAACGCTTCCTGATTGTAGGTGATGCACAGGACCGAGACGACCGGCCGGTTCCAGGCCGGCGCGGGCTCGGTCTCAGCGCGTGCTCGGATCCAGGCTGCGAACGGATTGACGTAGCTCCCGTCCACCGCCTCGTCCGGCGTGCCCGGAAAGTCCGGCCGCGGCTGCCGTCCGAGCCGGGCGCCGTACTTCACGTAGTGCTCGAGCGGAGAGAGATCGGTCAGGCCGACGTCAGGATAGCGCGCCGCGTACCAGAGATGGTCGAACCGCCCGCTGCGGTAGATCGTCGAGAAGTCTTCCTGCCACGGCTCCAGCTGAGGCGGAGCCGGCACGGCGGTCTCAGCGGCGGTCTGCATCGATCGTGTCCTCGCACAGGTCTCGGCCGATCGCCGGCTACGGTCGTTGAGAATGTGATGCCGCACGCTCCGTGACGCGGCACCCGCGGCGCTCGGATTTCAGATACACCTCAGGCGACGCGCTGAGCTATCATTCGGATGCGAATCGGTCTCACGGGATAGCCGTCGCGCCATCTGTCACGTGACGATGCGGCCGGAGATGGCAGGTGATCGCGTCGCCAACTGAGCGACCGCGTCGACGACCTGTTTCGGATCCACGCGATAGTTGGCGTGAAAGGCGTGCACGTTGCTTCGCCGCTCGCTCGACTTGCCGCGTAGGAACGTGATCTGCGCGCCCCCCGACTCCACATAACTGGTGTAGCCTCGGAAATTGAAGCTCAGGTCCTCGTGGATGAGGCCGAGGATCTGACATCCGACCTGGGAGAAAAGTGTGTTGTTGAGGGAAGAATTCGATGATCCGACGACCAGAGCCGCGGAATGGAACAGGGCGACCTGCTCCAGGAACGAGAGGGTTTCCGGATAGATCACCTCGAAGCCGAGCGGGCGCAGGCGATCGGCGACCTCCTGCTCGTTCTCGAGCACGCGCTGCGTGAAGGCCTTGCGCGAGATGAACAGGCGACGATCTCGGCGCTCAGACAGCAGGCCGCGGTCGCGTGCCTGCTGCAGGATCCGATCCCGGATCGTCTTGAAGACGTCGCTAGGCCAGATCGTATCGTAGAACGGCTGTCCGGGTTTCATGTCGAATGGAAAGAAGGCCGGCACCGGTGCCATCCCGAGCTTCCCAAACGAGACGGGTTTGGCGGGCAGTTTGATCACCGGCCGGTTGCGGGTGTCGAGCAGAGCCAGAATCTCCTCGTGGGTGCCCGGCATGTGGTCGTCGATGCAGAGCGGGATCCCGTCCGGGCAACGCGGATCGTTGTAGCAGATCATGCGCGGCACGAATTCGCTGAACCAGTGCCCGTAGTTGCGGCTCTGGAGGCCAAACATCACCAGCCCCGCCTCGATCCGCTCGGCGTTCTCAGGAAGTTCGATCAGGGCGTGGGTCTGACCGAAGGCCGCCATCATGATCTGGTCGAGATTGACCCCGTCCTGGATCAGGACGTCCTTTCGGCGCGGATGGGCCGCGACATCGTAGACGACCCGATCACCCGTCACGACGACATTGCTGCGCGGGAACGCGTGGGCCTCCTCCAGGAAGGCGAGGTAGAACGGCGGCATGTCGAGGTCACCCGCCTCGGATCGCAGGGGCGGCGGCGGCTCCCAAAATTTGAGGGCCGGGGCTGCGATCCGGCGCGCAGGCAGGACCTCGACGTAGGAGGCGAGGCCCGCCTCGGAGAGAGCCTTCGCACTGACGATCTGGTACTTGGCGAGCGGTGCCGAGCCGTGGACACAGCCGGTCCGCTTGTGCAGTTCGATCGCCTCGTCGAACCGTCCCTCGGGGAGTAGGGTATCAAACTGCAGGCGCCGCAGGTTCTTGATCTTCACCTCGAACGTGTCGCCGTCATGCGTCAGAGCTGCGCCGCCGAATTTGTCACGGACGATCCGTGCCAGCAGGTAGAAGCGCACCGCGCGCTCGGCCTCCCCATGCATCTCGCAGGCCCAACCGAGATCCGTGAAGGCGGGATCGGCTTGGCCCCGATCCTGGGTGGCGTCCTTGGCCTGCTGCAGCTCATCGAGCAGCGGCTCGACGGAATCGAAGTCGTCGTTCTGACACAGGTCGAGGATCCGGGCACGGATCGCGGCGAGCCGATAGCCGGGTGCCCGCGCCCGGCCCATCCGCGCGGCGAGCGCGTAGGCCTTAGCGGCGAGTCCCACCCTGGCCTCGGATTCGAATCGAAACCCGAGCGTCGCCAAGTGCTGGGCGAGGACGTCGCTCGGCTCTACCGCGCGCAGAGACCGCTCCAGAACGTCCAGTCCGTCCTGCGTGCCGGACTGTGCAGCCTGGATCAAGGTCTGCCGAAATGACTCGCTCATCGTCAACGACCGTTCGCGTGGCAGCGGAACTGGAGACCGATCTCTCGGGTGCTCACTCAGCGAGACGCCAGAACCCGCTCGGCGCACCCACAGACCTGTGCGATCTGCTCCGACGCGATC
Source organism: Methylobacterium sp. yr668 (assembly GCF_900116245.1). NCBI lineage: Bacteria > Pseudomonadati > Pseudomonadota > Alphaproteobacteria > Hyphomicrobiales > Methylobacteriaceae > Methylobacterium > Methylobacterium sp. yr668. The sequence continues at coordinate 2,756 of NZ_FOZY01000051.1, forward strand.
GTCGGGAAGAACGGCACGCCGATCGCGGTCTCGGCGACGCCGCGCGTCGCCGGGAGGCCGTCGTGCGGGCAGAGGGCGAAGGTCGGATGCGTGTGGCAGCCGCCACCGTACCAGCGCCGCCACTGGATTCCTGACTCGTCGAAGGCCGCGGTCACGCCCGCGACAGCGCGGGCGTCGAAGATCGCGTTGGCGGTCATCGTCAGCCACTCCCGGCCAAAGCCCGCCTGCATCGACACACCGATCCGCTCAAACCCCGCGACGTAGGCCAGCGAGACCTCGCGCAGGCGGGCGATGCGCGCGTCGAGGTCATCGAGGACGGCAAGGCCGACGGCAGCTGCGTATTCGGAGATGCGGTAGTTGCCACCGCGCATCTCTGAGACGCGCCGGCCAGCCGAGAACCCGAACCCCGTCATCGCGGTGATCGCCGCGACCGTCGCGGCATCACTGCTGATGATCGCGCCGCCCTCGCCGATGCCGAGCGCCTTGGTCGCGTGCAGGCTGATGCACAGAGGCTGAGCGCCGACGTGCCGGAGGTTCAGGCCCGCCGCGGCGGCATCGAAGATCACGGGCACGCCGTGCTCCTCCTCGAATGCTTCCCAGGCCCCGATCTCGATCGGAGCGCCGCACGGGCTCACGACGATGACGGCTGCGACATCACCGGGATTGGCCAATAGAGCGCGGGCCGCGATCTCCGGCGTGAGCGCCAGGGTTACCGGATCGACATCGGTGAAGTACGGCGTCAGTCCGACATTGGCCGCCGCGTGCGCCGTGGCGATAAAGGTCCAGGATGGCATGACGCAGATCCGGCCGGTCCGGCCGGCGCTGCGGTAGCGCAGGGCGAGTTCGATCGCCGTCGTGCCGTTGCTGGTCAGGGCCGCGTCGACCAGGCCCCCGCCGCTCTGGGCGCTGATGAACCGGCACAGTCGGTCCGTGAACGCCTTGGTGAGCGGCCCGTAGTTGCTGTAGATGTGGACTTCGTCGATCCGGCGCAGGTAGGGGACGATCGCGTCCGTCTCCGGGAGGCTCGGGATCAGTACCGGGATCATCGCTCGAACACGCCTTCGCTCTCGATCGCCGTCATCATGGTACGATAGCGACGTGGCTCGCTATACATCCCCGGACCTGGGCGCGGAAGGCGCGCATCACAGGGCGGCCTGGCTGGGCGGCCCCTGGCTGGGGGGCCTGAGGCGGTGGGTGGGGATCGCGACCGATAGCGGCGTCGGCAGCGTTCGACCGCAGCGGTCATCGTGCAGCCCATCGGCCCAGCCGGCTCCTTGCGCGCCTCTCGGCCTGAGGGAGGCTGCGGGCGCCCGACGCGCGCTCGTCAGGGACGGCGACATCCGGTACCGGTCAGATCGCGATCCCCGCGCCGTCGAGGCGCGACGGAGCAGGAGGGCAACATGCGGCCGACCGCGGCGTTCATGGACCTGATCAAGCGGGTCGACGGCGGCAACGCCACTCGGATCCTCGGAGAGCTCGCCGCAGTGGTGACCGGGGATGGGCCGTCCGGCGCGCGTCCCAAGGCGATCGTGCAGCACCTCGAGACCCTCGCCTTCCGCCTGGAGGGCAGCGACCGCTTCGCGCAAGCCTCTGAGGTCTACAGGTTGATCGCTGCCGTCGATGTGGACGGCCGGGAGCGCTGGCGAACGGCCGCCGTCACCGTGAGCCTCCAGGGCCTATGCGAGCGGGGGCGCTTCGGCGAGGCCTCCGCCTTCGTCGAGGCCCTGCGAGACGGTGACGATCCTGGCGCGGCGATCAGCGCGGGGGTCGATATCCTGATGCGCCTCGCGTGGCAGTACGAGTGCCGTTACGAGACAGAGGCCTCGGTGCAATGCTACCGGCTGGCCCACGCCCTGAGCGGTGCCGGCCACGGGATCACGACGGTCGATGGTCACACGCTCGAGCGCAAGATCCGCGATATCCGGATCCTCCAGATGCGGGCGCTCGCGGAGGAAGGCCGGCACGTGGAGGCCGCCCCCCTACATGAACAGACGCGCGACCTGCTCGGCCTCGGCCCAGTACACGTCTACGACATCGTGTCGGCACACCAAGCCGCCGCCGATGGTCGGGGTGTCTACCGGGAGGTGCGGCCCGGTCGGCGGATCCGCGAACCCGAGCTCAGGTTCCTCGACGGTCCGGTAGCGCTCACGTCCCAGGCCGGCTCACGCGATGCGCCGCCCCAATACGTCGCCCTGTTCCGGGATTGCCTCGCCTTCCCACGCAGCAACATCGTGCTCCAGGACGACCGCCTGATCTACGACCTGGCCGCCCACCCGCTGAGCGGTACGTTCGATATCCGAGACGGTGTCAATCCCGATCAGATCATGGTCGCAGCCTACGGCAGCGGACGCGCTCTGGTCGCGGCGCCCACGGAGCGGCGCGAGATCCAGGCCGGCTTAATGCTGTTCGGTCTCCAGAGCCGAAATTACGGCCACTGGCTGCTGGAATTTGTCGGGCGCATGTTGTGCTTCAACGACCGCACTTGTCCAGCCGGCTTCCCGATCTGCATCGACGACGACATGCCGGCGACGCACCGGCAGATCATCGAGCTGATCGACGAGCGAGCCCGTCCGATCCTCCCGCTGTCGGCGGTGCCGACACGCTTCCGGGAACTCGGCCTCGCGCCGGCTCCGACGCTCCTGCCGTTCGACATGCGGCCGGGGCACACGGTCTACGATTCGATTTGGCCGGGCGACGTCTTCGCCGATCTGCGTTCCCGGGTGCTGGGGCGGCTAGCCGAGCGCGGCGTGGATCTGCGACGGACCGGCCGGCGGATCGTGCTCTCGCGGCGCGGCTTCGCCCAGCGTCAACTTCTAAACGAGGCAGAGATCGTCGCCACCCTGGCGCAGCACGGGTTCGAGGTCGTTCACCCCGAGACACTCACCTTCGCCGAGCAGATCGCGACCTACCACGCGGCGGACGTCATCGTCGGCTCCGCGAGCTCCGCGCTGACGAACTGTATCTTCTGCCATCCCGGAGCGAAGGTCGTCGCCCTGATCCACGAAGGCCTTTCGTTCAACTTCCGCGGATACGCCAGCATGATCGAGTCGAGCGGCGCGGACCTGCTGTTCGTGCGGGGGATGACGGAACGCAGCGAAACAGGTCACCCGTTCCACGCCAATTACACAGTGTCGCCGGATCAGGTGCTAAGAGCCATCGATACGATGTGGGCACAGGCGAGGCGGAAACAAGCGTTATGAAAAGCCCGGCGCCACCGCAGAGGTTATGATCTTTTCTACCAGCACTTAATCAACTGGCCAAATCCACCAACAGTTTTATTTGCCCGATCATTACCCACGGAGTGCTCCAAATGCGAAACTAGCGTCACGTTGGACGATGCTCCATCGGATAGCCTCGCCGGAGAGCGAGATGACCAAACGGAGCTGTCTAAGCAATCATGTCTGGAACGAACGTCTCCGGCAGCGATGGTCTTTAGCCGAGCCCACCGTGCAGGCGGACCTTGTACATCACTAGGAATGGGGCAGATCCCATGTCAGGCAATCTACCAATCTGTGTCAGCTTCCGCGGCATCAAGAAATAGATCGGGATCTGCAGCCAACATTCTCACACTATGTCGGTCAACTTTCCAGTCAGGCCAATCCCACCATTTGAGTCGAAGAAAACGCTCTACAACATCGGACGGAAATCTAAGTCGAACAACCTTTCCTGGGTTGCCAACAAAGATGCTATATGGAGGAACATCACCACGAACTACCGTATCAGCACCAATGATTGCGCCATCACCGATTGTTGCGCCGCTCAAGATCGTAGCTCCGCGCCCAATCCATACGTCATTTCCGATTGTTACATCTTTGGGCGTAAAATCACTCACATTATTTGCAATTTGAGATGGCCAATAGTATTGCTCAAGTTTAAACGGATAAGTCGTAGCAGCCGTCATAATATGATTAGCCAATATAATAGTTACGCTTTCGGCAATCGAACAGTAGCGGCCAAATTTCACACTGGCGGGCGGGTAGTACAGAATACGTGGATCCCCATATGTGTGTGCGCCCGCAGTCGCACATTCGGGCGGGCCTCCCCAGTCAATATGCGGCGCAAATACACGATGCTCAGGCGCATGAGATGAGAAGTACTCCCTGATCGCATCAAACATAACCGGATAACCTCGACCCTGTGCAATCCATGAGACCGAGATTCTGATTTCAGAGAAATCTGAGAGGCTAAGAAGCGCCTTAACGAGAGGTGTTGTTGTAGCACTTGGTCTAAGGCAACTTATGTTTATTAGATCGTCTATTATATTTTCTAGACGCAGGGCCCGCAGGGCGGGCGCAAGTTCGTCAGCCATTCGTAGAATTGGCGTCGGATCAGTTGCTAGTATTTTCCACAACGAGGGCCAGCTATCTCCACAAATGAGTCCCTGAATCACCGCATCCGAATGCGACAGCTGTACATCACTGCAGCTAACTATTTTTTCTTGTCCTAGATCACTGAATTGCAGTCCAAAAAAATTACGGCCGATAGCGGACCCCTCAAAGTTAATATGCTGAAAATCCGATGCAAAGCCGATCGCTTTTCGCCTATCATCGCTAATAAATGCGACCAAAATCACGTCATCCAGGTCAGATATCGAGCACCGTATGCGTCGTGTGGCTCGATCTATAACAAGACGGCCCACTTGATCCGAAATAAAGCTGATAAACATTTTCGTTATCGAAGCTCAATCTGCTTAGAAGAATAGTGGCATTAGCCAACCAGCCTCAACTGCCAAAGTCGAACTGGGGCTTGAAAGTAACAGCCTCTGACTCCCATTGGCGCGCTTTGAATTCACAACCAGTAGCTAGGGAGGCCGCTGGACAGATTATGGCAAGATAGTCAGTGGCCAAGCGATCGTAGCGGGTGGCGATGCAGCGGAAGTCCTTGAGATGGTAGCACATACGGTCGATGGCATTGCACTCCCGATCGAGCATCGGCGAGAAGGGCCAGCGATCGCAGAGTCGCCGTCGCGGGCTGTGCATTGGCTCAACCGCGGCGCAGAATGCGGGCCGGGTTGCCGATGACGGTATAGCCCGGGGGTACGTTCCGGATCACGACCGAACCGGCACCGACATACGCGTGAGCGCCGATGCAAATTCCTGGGATCACGCAGGCTCCAGTTCCGAGGAAAGCACCATCATCGACGGTGACGCGCCCGGCCAGATGAACGCCAGGGCTGAGAGTCGCAAAATCTGCGATCCGATTATCGTGCGCGATGGTCGTCCCCGGATTCACGAGGACATGGGCGCCGAGAAGTGCATCCGCCGTGATCGACGCGTGGCCGAGGATGATCGATCCTTCACGGACCCTGCTGCTCGCGCCGATCAGCACTGCCGGATCGATGATCGAAGCGAAGCGCGCGCCGATGGATCCAAGGCGCTCGACCGCCCGGGCCCGAGCCCCGGGCTCACCCAGTGCCACGACGAAGCGGAGCGTGTCGTCGCCGGCGAAATCGTCGATATTCCGCGAAATTGGGCGATCATGGAGTCTGTCGGCGGCCGCGACGTCAGGGTCGACCAAACAGCCGACGAACTCGATGTCACGACCAATCGTATGCAGCCGTGGAAGAACGACCAGGATCTCGCGTGCCAGAGCGCCGGCTCCGAATAGGACGAGCCGTTCGGTTTGTGATTTCGTCTGGATCATAAGATGCCTTCGACGAGATCAAGGGATTCCGGACCTATCACGATCGCGCCGCACGTCTCGGCGACATCGGCTCGCTCACGATAGGAGTCATCGATGAAAATCGCCTGCGCGCCTGCGATGGAGCCGGATTTTCTCTCACCTTTCTTGAGATGGATTATTTCATCGAACAGCGCGCTCAGACCGAAAGCCGCCAATCTTTCTTCGACGATGCCGTCATGTCGCGTCAGAAGGATGAGCTTTTTCTGTTTGTTATACTTCGCTCCATACAACATTCCGACAAGCCGATGGTTGATTTTACTGCCATCTAGGATCAATGTGTCATCAAAATCGATATACAATGACTCTACTTTTGATCGAACGATCGTCTTAACATAGAGAGCACGATCATATACGAAATCGATGTCAGCGGGTGGCTGAAACGTCACGGTTCGTCCGGATAGCTGATGCAACCAAGCGTCCATAAAATTGATGCCGCGGACGCGCTGAAACCCGGACGACCCCGCGATCCGGTTGGCCACCTCCAGCAACTTGTAATGCCCATCGGCGCCCCGCTTCATTTGGAAGAACCACGCGCCCGTGAGCTGCAGCCCTTCCGAAATTCTGCTCGCCAGATCAGGGAATTCGGCATCTTCGACCAGCTGGGAGCGGACGGAGATGCCGCCTGTCGTACGGACCCGACTGCGGGCGCCTGCAAACAGGACGCGGCTAAAGTGGTCGGAAAAGCAGTCGACCGTTACTTCCTCACCCGTCAGCAATTCCTGAACGATAAGATTGCTGTCTGCGTCCCGCATCCTTAGCAACTCGTCGGGATCGTGGACGATCTTGATCCCGCGCGATCCCTGTCCGCGGTCGGGCTTGCAGAAGACAGGAAATATTTCTTCACCCGGAGCATAAATCTGGGGTGCGGGCACCACGCGCCGCAATTTGGCGATCGTGGTCGATTTCAACTTCAGAATATCGCCGAGGTCCAGCGAAGGTCCGGCCACGATCGCGCCATCGATACGTCCGGCTAGACGGAACAACGCCTCATCGTGCGCCGGGACAACGAAATCGATCTTCAGTTTCGTGACCAAGTCCTGCACCGCCGCTACGAAATGTGGATCGATCACGAACGGGACAAAATGGCATTTATCTCTTAGAAGTATTTCTGAATGATCTTTGACGGAATTTCCACCATGGATATCCCAAAATTTGGAGAAACGCAGGCTTTCGATGACCTCGTGGGCGATTTCTGTTCCGGCAGGAACGACCAAGACCCTTTTTTTCATCGATCACTCCGAATGATATGGAAAATTGCCGTCGACGATCATGCGGCACCTTCAATCTCTCAGCGCCCTCAAGCGCTTCGCTGCGCGACGATCAGGGTGACGATTGAAAACACGATGAGCAGTGAGGGTGTGGTACGGGTGATGGTCGTGATCGGCAACTGCCGGGTGCCGCCACGTTCCCTGATCCGGTGCGTGGGACCGCATCGGGAAGGCTTATCGGCCGACAGCTCAAAGCTCCGGCCCGACGAGAGCCGGCGTGCGCGTCCGGTGACGCCGATCCCTCGTCACCCGCCCCGCGTTTCAATACTGAACCGGTGCAGCCCGCAACCAGCGGACGACAGATAGGAGCGACATGCGGCCGACGGCGACCATCATCGACCTGATCCGGTCGATCAACAGCGGCAATGCCCCAGATAAGCTCGAGACGCTGGCCTTCCTGCTAAGCATGGAGCGACCCGTGGAGCCGGGCGCGGCCTCGACCCAGCGCCACCTTGAAGCTCTCGGGTTCCGGCTCGAAGGCGATGCTCGGTTTAAGGATGCGGCGCGCGCTTACGAACTCGCCGCCTCGATCGACCCGCGCGATCCGAAGCGGTGGCGCATGCTTGCAGCAGGTGCGTGGTTGCGCGACTATGTCGAGCGGGAAGCCTGGGACGAGGCCCTCACCTTCATCGCCAAATTAAAGCTTGGCGACGAGGGGGCCACGCGAGAAATCGCCGCGACCCTGCTCCGCATTGGCTGGAAACACGAGTGCCGCTACCGAGCGGAGCCCGCGGTCCAATGCTACCGGCTCGCCTTCGCGATGAACGGCAGCGATGAAGGCCTCGCCACCGGGGATGGCCAACCAATCAGCGTTAAGATCCGGAACTTGCGTATCCTGCAGATGAACGCGCTGGTGGATCAGGGCCGGCACGAGGAGGCGGCAGGCCTGCACGAGAGCACCCGTGTTATCGCCGGCCTCGGCTCTGTCGGAATCTACGACATCGTCTCGGCCAAGCAGGCGGCCGATGAAGGCCGGGGCGTCTATCGCGAGTTGCTGGCCGGCCGCAGGATGGCCGAGCCGGACGTGACGTTCCTCGACGGCCCGATCGCGATGACCTCGCGGGCGGGAACTCTAGACGCGCCGCCGCGATACCTCGCGTTCTTCAAAGACTGCCTGGCATTCCCCCGGAGCAACGTGGTGTTACACGGACACCGCCTGATCTACGACTTGGCGGCCCATCCGCTCAGCAGCCTCGCCGACATCAAGGACGGGGTCAATCCGGGCCAGATCATGACTGCCGTCTGGGGGCCCGGACGTGCCCTGGTCGAGGCGCCTGCCGAAATTCGTGAGATCGACGCCGGCCTGATGCTGTTCGGGTTCCAGAGCCGACAGTACGGGCACTGGCTGCTCGAGTTCGTCCCGCGCATGCTGTGCTTTAACGACCCCGCCTGCCCCTCAGGACTTCCGATCTGCGTCGACGCTGAAATGCCAGACTCGCACCGGCAGATCATCGCGCTGATGGACGAGCGCGACCGGGCCATCGTGACGCTGCCACCCGTCGCGACCCGCTTCCGCAACCTCGGGATGGCGCCAGTACCAGCTTTCTTTCCCTTCGATACGCGGCCGGAATTTCCGATCTACGACGCGATCTGGCCACAGGACGTCCTCGCCGCCGTGCGGCGCCGGATCCTCGAGCGGCTCGCCGCAGACGGGCTCGATCTACGACGGACAGGACGGCGGATCATCCTGTCACGGCGAGGGTTCGCGCAGCGTCGGCTCGTCAATGAAGCGGACATAATCGAGGCTCTGCTACCTCACGGATTTGAAGTCGTCCACCCGGAACAGCTCACGTTCGCCGAGCAAGTGGCGGTCTATCATTCCGCTGACACCATCATCGGTTCGGCGAGTTCGGCCCTAATCAACTGCATATTCTGCCGGCCGGACACTCGGGTCCTGGCGCTCACGCACGAAAGCTCCGCGTTCTATTTTCGCGGCTTCACTAGTTTCGTCGAGTCCAGCGGAGCCCATCTGCTGTTTGTCCGCGGATCTACAGAACATGCTGAGGGGATTCACCCGATGCACGCAAACTATTCTGTTTCCATCGAGCAGATCTCACGGGCGCTCGCGTTTGCAACCTCCGCATCGTAGTGCATCGACTCTTCCGACGCCCTTCCGAAGAGGGCGCCGGTTCTCGACACCCGCGACGCGCGTTTCAGATGCGTCCAATGCAGCTCCCGTCCCTGGGCAGCGCGTCGCTGCTATCCGGTCGCGTAAACCCTATGGATCGGTAGACCACAGAAATCGTCCTCTACGCCAAGTGCCTTCATCGGCTCGGAGGGGGTGGCGATCTGGCCCTCCATTAGCATACGCAAAAACTCCTGCGGTCCCTTCAGCGGGATGTCGGTTTGGAGCAGGCTCGGGCCGTAGAGATCGAGCGTGTCGGTAATGTACTGCTCGGCGCCGGCGTGTAAATCGGCGAGGATGACATGCTCGGCCGGGCTGCGCGGATCCGTTTTGAACAGCGGCGCGATCCGGTTGTCCGTGGTCTCGTAGCCCACGACCTGTCCGTGAGGCGCGGTGAGGAACGCCTCGACCGCGAGGGCGTGAGCCAAGACCGGTAGCGATGTTGTCTCGGGATTGTCGCTGCCTGCGTTGAAGCAGCAAAAAGCCGAACCACCATCCATCTCGACCGCCTGCGCCGTGTCGAACGCCGTCATGTAGAAACCGGTCAGCGGCTGACCGAGCGCCACCTGCATCATCTTCTGGATCGTGGCCGAGTAGCCGACATCGACCACGCCGTAAGACCCACCGGGCTCTAGCTTCTCCTGCTGTGCATAGGCGCGGAACCGTGCGTTCATGTCCGCCGCGTGGGCGGTGATCTCTGGCTCGATCTGCCTCATGATACGCTCGACGACCGGCGCGTCGCCTGGGAGCCGCACGTCGAGGTGATTCAGTTCGAGCTGCGCCGGGGCCGTGAAGCTGGTCCTGTTCCAGAGAAGCCCCTGGATGCTGCCCACGTAACGGCCGGCCCCTAACACCAGATCCGGGCGAAACCCTTTGCCCAGCGCGGCCGCGATCGCGGCCTGCCGAGAGATGTGAAAGTATCGCCCTTCGGGCAGGTGCCCCAGACCGTAGCGCTCCCGAATCAAACGGTAGATCTTGACGAGGAAGTCGCCCTCCCGTGCCAAGAAGTATAGCCGGTCAACGCCGGCTAGCGCCTTATGCCGGATCAGCCAGGACGTGAACAGCAGCATCAACGGCCCGAACACGGTGTAGCCGACGTCGCGTGTCGAGCCGAGCATCAGGTAGGGCGGGGCAGTTCGGTCGAGGAAGGGGTTCTGGGCCAGACGCAGCATAGCATGGCCGACGACGAGGTCAGACGGCCACGTCCGACTGAGATCCCCATTATCGCGTCCGAATCCGCTCTGAGCCAGGATCTTAGCCGGGTGCGCGACATGAAGGTAGCGGATGCCTCGGTCGCAGGCCGCCTGAATATCGGAGTGCTCGTTGTCGCCGACATGCAGCCAGCGGGCCCGTGGCACGGCTTCAACTGTCTCGACGTGGTGCCACAGGTCGCCCCGATCCTTGCGGGCGCCAACCACACTCGACACGTAGATCTCCCCGAACAGGTCGGCGACGCCGATACAGCTAAGGATGGCGCGGATATCGGCCTCCTCGTAGTAGGTGTCCGTCATCAGGACGACCCGCTTGCCGCGTTCGTGCGCCGCCATGAGGACGGCGATGACCTCCAGACGCGGGCGCAGAGCGCCTAGGTCGATTTGCTTCTCCAGCGCGTGCGCCCGCGCGACCACGTCACGGGAGATGGTGCCGGAGGCGGTCAGTTCCGCATAAATCTCCGACAGGTTGACATCACCCCGATGGTGCCGGCGGGCCCGTACCCGGTTCTCGGCGGCGCGGCGCTCCGCGAACAGCGGAATGGGGCGGCCTTCCTCCGTCGCGATGCGGTGCTCGACGAGCTTGAGAACGGCATCCGGGCGCCGGGCCGGGCGGCTCACGAGGGTGTCGAACAAGTCGAACGAGACTAGATCAACATCGCTGAGCGCCAGCGATGCATGGTCTTGGGAGCGGACGCTGTACTGATGCCAGTTGCGGGCACTGCTGTCGTAACGGGCGAGCCCTCGGTCGTAGTCGAAGCAGACGGCGCGGTAGCCCTGGGCCTGGCACACCAGGGGGATCACCCGCTCGATCGCGTGCGCGAGGGTCCCGTCGGTCTGACCGTGCTCTTCCGGAAAGTCAGCAAGAGTTAACCGCGCTGTCAGCAACGGACGCAGGGCGTCGACACGTGCCCAGAACATGCCGCCGACGGGGTAGTCGAGGTACTCATCGAAACCGTCGTAGGGCAGGCCAAGGCGGGCGATCAGACCGTGCCCGGCGCCAATATTCGAGAGCCAAGTATGCGCCCAGTAGACGATATGCGCGCTGGTCTCCGGGAAGAACAGGCCAATCTGGCGATCATCCTCCAGCAGCGCTAGGGCGATGGCGGCACAGGCGGCGTTCGCGAACAGCGCCCGATAGATCTCGTCGCGCCAGCGCACCTGCTCGGCGCCGCTGAACAGCGATTTCTTGGTATGGACGTGGAGAACGTAATCGTAGCGCAGGATGTCCTGCGCGAAGACGGCGACGAGCGGTCCGAAGTTGCGACCCCGATTCTCTGCAAGCACGACCCGGCAGCAGTGGATTAGACCGGCGCGCACCGCAGCCGCCTCGATCGCGCTCTTCTTCCCGGGCTCATTGGTCGAGACCAGCAGGTCAAACTGTGGGATTGCCCGCCTTAAATACGGGAGAAGTTCCTCGAACACGTCAACGTAGAAGGCGTGGACCACGACGACGATGCGTGCGGTCGTGCTCTCACGCAGCATAACAGGGAGAGTCCTGATTTCACGGGCGCTGACGTCGCGGGCGTATACCAGGCGGATCGGCCGCCCCTCCGCGCGACCGCTTTCCAGATAGTGCAGCAGCGGGTTCGAGCCCGCTTCGGCCACGTCGGCGTTATTGCCGAGATACCACTCTCCATCGAACAGCGGACCGGGTTTCATACCGAGGGCTGCTCCCTCGCGGAGGTAATGTCGTGCGGCTTGGTCCGGCGACAGATCGGGGACGTAGGTCGTCCGGTACCATTCCCCGTCGAACAGGTCGGAGCCTTCGATCCGCGCCAGCGCCACTGGGTCGGCGAAAGTACAGATCGGCCGCCCCTCTGAGCACCCATCGCTCAGGTAGTGTAGTAGAGGATTCTGGCCCGCGGCGGCGACGTCAGCATTCTTGTCTAGGTACCACGGCCCGTCGAACATCGGGCCGGGGCTCAGCCGAAGTGTGGCGCCCTCCTGAAGATAATGTCGTGCGGCGCGGTCTAGCGCAACGTCTGGGGCCTGGGTCGCCCGGTACCACTCCGCGTTGAACAGCTCGGAGCTCTCAATCCGCGCCACCAACTCCGGGTCGACGACCGGGCAAATCGGCCGCTCCTCGGAACGTCCGCTATCCAAGTAGTGCAGCAGTGGGTTTAACCCTGCAGCCGCGACGTCGGCGTTGTTCTCGAGATACCACGGCCCGTCGAACAGCCGGCTGGGGCTCAGCCTGCGCGCGGCGCCCTCCTGCAGGTAGTGCCGTGCGGCTTGATCCAGTGGCACGTTGGGCGCTTGTGTCGCGCGATACCATTCCGCGTCGAACAGGCCGGAGGCAGCGACCTGGGCCACCTTCACAGGGTCGGCAAACCGCGCGATCGGCCGGCCCTCCGCGCGCCCGCACCCCAGATAATGCAACAACGGGTTAAGGCCGGCTTGAGCGACATCGGGATTATTTTGAATGTACCAGGGCCCATCGAACAGTGGACTCGGACAAAGTCCCCGCGCAGCCCCCTCTTGCAGGTAGTGTTGCACGGCCTGCTCCGGCACCACGTCGGGGGCCTGAGTCACCCGGTACCACTCCGCGTCGAACAAGCCGGAGGCGGCGACCCGGGCAGCCTCCAAAGGGTCGGCGGGCGGGCAGATCGGCCGGCCTTCCGCACGCCCGTGATCCAGATAGTGCAGAAGCGGATTCACCCCAGCTTGAGCGACGTCGGCGTTGTTCTGAATATACCACCGCCCATCGAACAGCGGGCTCGGACAAAGTCCCCGCGCCGCTCCCTCCCGCAGATAGTGCCGTGCGGCCTGCTCCGGCGCCACGTCGGGAGCCTGGGTCGCCCGATACCAAGTCGCGTCGAATAGCTCTGACTCCGCGAGCCTGCGCTCGGCTGCGGTGTCGACATTAACACCAAGCAAAGTGGGCAGTCTCCCTCAGGGCACGGTGCGGCGCGCCGTCTCGGACCTTCAACTTGGAACATTGCACGACGCGCACGAACTGCTCTGGAGGCGTCAAGCGTCCCAGGGCCGGGATCGTACAGCAACGGCAGAACGTCCGCAAATTCCGGTAGGGGCCTTACGACCGTCAGTGCTGTCTGATAAAGCCACAATGCGCCACCAAGGCTTCCGGGAGCCGCGGGTCGAGCAGCGCGCTACCAAACGCCAGTTGAGCCGGCAACTCCACTATCTGTTCGAGCCTCCATTCGATGTAGAAGACCTTATGCCCTGCCGCAGCCGGATCTCGCCGGACTAGACGAGCCGGCGGGCATCGCTTAGCCCAAAAGCCCGTTCGCCGGCGCGTTCCTCAAAAGCGGGCCGAAGCGGAAGCCCCGCCGGGCCGGCGGCGCAACCGCCCTGCCATTCGCACCGACCGATGCGGAGCGGAGGTGCCAGCCCTCCGAATTTTGGCGTACAATGAGCAATGAGGGAGACATCAGCAGCTTGAATCTACGACCGAGATGGCGACAGGCAGAGGATTTAGGAGGATATTTTCGGAGCCTGCCCGCTGCAACCTCGCTTCGCAGGCGGCAAATGTCCCGGGGCGCCTGAAATCAAGCCTCATTGCACGTGCCTCTGGCCACCTGATCAGCCGGTATGCCCATGTCCGAACGACAACGTCGCCAAAGGCTCCATCTCCCACTGACCCCGGCCTCGTCGGAGCCTTGCCCCGGCTCACAGCCCCATACTAGCCGCAAGTCCCGATCTTGTCTTGTTCCGCCTGGGGAACCATGCGGTACAAAACAGGAATTTTTCAGCTCGAATAGGTCGACTTGATGCGGAGAATAGATATGAACAACGGCGACCACAGGCCTCGAGGGCATTTAGATATCGGAACAATACTTTATAACTCAGACGAGAAAATTTTTCTCCGCTTCCTGCAAGCCCTCTCACTAAACATAAAAGATTGCGCTGCAAAGGGCATAGACATCCGACTGCGCCTCAAGTGGAATTCTCCGCCGACCTTCGATTTGCACGGCGTTGAGGCTCTGGATGGCATCGCGCATGTTGTCGAGCCCGGACACTACAATTCTGGATTTGGACGCGCCCACAACAAGATGATGCATGATGCCTTCGAGGGAGGAGCGGATTGGTATATCTGCATCAATCCCGACGGCTTCCTCGACATTGGCGCAGCGGCAACGCTCGTCAATTTTTATGAAAACCTCGAAATCAAGGGTTTGGTCGAAGCAATACAATTCCCGCGCGAACATCCCAAGCAGTACAATCCATTCACTTACGAGACGGCCTGGTGTTCCGGCGCCTGCCTATTAATTGCACGGGGGGTTCGCGATCAGATCGGCAGCTTTGACGACAATATATTCATGTATTGCGAAGATATCGATTTGTCCTGGCGCGCCAAGGAAAATAACCTGGCTTGCTACATGTGCGCAAGCGCCCTCTTTTTTCATGATGTTCGGGAGACCAAGTCAAATCTCATTCGGAAAATGATGCTCGACTCCGCGCGCTACGTCGCGATCAAATGGCAAAACAAGGATTTCAGGATCGCAATTGAAAATGTTCTTCTGTCCGATCAGCACTATCACAGCTTAGATGAAATGCCACCATTCGATAGTGTGAGAAAACACGGCATGGATCCAAAAAATCAGGAATGGCGTTACATGCTCAGCTTCTCGCGGACACGCTGGTAGGATCAAAATCGTGGCAATCACTCTAATCACGACGATCATTCGAATCCATTCTTTGGAGTGCTGCACGTATCTCAGACGCGCTATGCTATCGATCGTCGGCCAATCCATTGAGGCGGACATTTTGCTCGTCTGCCAGAACTTCTCACCGGATGAACTCTCCTCCGTCGAAGCGCTTGTTTCGCCGTATCGGTTTGGGTCAGTCAGCGCAATCAAGATCCAGAACGTCACCGGCGAAACCGGAGCCGATCTAAGGTCACGACTGCTCAACGAAGGCGCGAACACAGCTGAAACCCGCTATATTCATTTTCTCGATTACGATGACATCCTCTATCCAAACGCTTTCGAGGTCTTGATCGGCGCTTTAAAGCGCACATCGGCCTCAATCGCCTTCGGCGGCATCACCTCGACCTTCTATGAGACGGTGGGGCCGACCCCGTATGTCACGCACAAGCGGCGCGAGTTCGTTGGCGACAGCCGGTACGAACTTTACGTGAGAAATTTCTGTCCACTCCACAGCTTCGTCATTGACACGGCGCGGTGCGACAAAACCGATATCCGCTTCGATGAGTCAATGTCCGCGTTGGAAGACTATAATTTTCTGCTTAATTTCGTGGCCAAATATAATTCTGATTTTTCCCAGATCAATACAATAATTGGAGAGTATTTTCGTAGAGAAATTGACACAATTCGGTCCGCAGGTCTGGATTATCCGGACACAAGCATCCGCCTAAGTAGGCTTGAGGCGGCGAGAGAGATGATCAACCAGCGCAAACGCGAGATATCGACTTCTGTCAGGCTGAGTGAGTTTGCCTGGATCATGCAGCCTGTATTGGAACAGCCGCAGGCCGTCCCCGAGACAGCTCGGGAAGTTCAGTCCTTCGAGGAAGCGGCAAGCCGCAATCGACTCGTTGCACGTTGCTTGTACGCAAGTTGCATTAAAGAACTCGATGATACTCGCGGCAGAATTGAAATATTCAAATTCACAGACAATAAATTTGAGGTCAGCGGCTGGCTCGACGACTCCGGTCGTGATTCTGGTACTACTCCTTTGCTTCTCATCACCTTCGACGGATCGGTGGTCGCCGAGGCGGTGCGGTTCGACCGGCAGGATGTTAGAGAACATTTCTCGTCCGATTTTCAAGAGTTCGGCTTCTACTTTGAATTCCCCGGCAATAAGAATGAGTACTCATCGGACGATTTCAAGGTGATATTTGCGCAACCTAACACTGGTGATATTAGTTTCATTCAAAAATATTTGGCCTGACGACCGAATTTCGACCTGATGGGCTGACTTCTGGCCGGGCTTATCCAGTCGATCAGCTAAGTCCGAAGGAGCCGTGCATGCGGAGAGTCGAGAAATCGAGCGCTGAGCTGACCCTGCCGAAGCTGCGTCAGATCGAGGTGCCGACAGCCCAGTTGCGACCATAGCCGCTGCGGGTGTTGCCAGCGGCCTCGCCCGCCAGATGGTGGTCCATATCGGCGTTGAGCGCCAGCTCGGCCTGGGCCTTCTTCAGCTCGTTCGGCAGACCATCGGCCTTGAGGGCCGTCTTCGGATCAGCGCCGGCCAAGAGCTGATCCAGGATCGCGTCAGAGATAGGAGGGCTTTTCATCGTGCCATCGGGAATCTCCTTCGGTTCCACTGTGGCTGCCCGCACACGAAACTCATGACGGTCCCCTGCACCACGCCGGCTAAGCTCAGGGCCGCATCAGCCCGGCCACGGCGCAGCGCGCCACCGTGGACCCTTCGCAGGCGAGTTGCCGCCAGGCCTTCCGGACGCGGCAACGCCGAAGTTGACCGCGTACACGCGCCGGATCTCGACCATCAGTGCCGCGCCTCGCTTGGCCCGGGGCGGCAGATTGCCCGGATCGGGCCGCCGCGCGGCAAAGGCGGGGTACGTCGACGGGGCGATCCGCAGCACCCTGCAGATCGGCTCGACCGTGGAAAACCCACGATGGTCATCGATGAAGGCGATTATGACCGGAACCGGCGGTCGAGCTCGGCCTGCGCAAGATACGCCGACGCCTTCCTCAGGATTTTATTGATCTACCGCTGTTCGCGAACCTCCCACTCCAGCGCCTTGATCCGCACGCTCGTCTGTTCGCCTCTGTACCCTTGCCTCGATCTCGATCATCTTGGTAAACCCACTTGCGCAGCGTCTCGCCAGAGCAACCGATTTTGGCCGCGATCGACTGGATTGCGGCCCATTTCGAACCGAGCTCCCTCTTATGCTCCCGATTCGGCCGGACTGCCCGATCGCTATGCTCAGAGCAAAAGGGTAGGGTATGCTTCGTCATGGCTCTAGCCTCTTAAGAGTCGAGGCTCCCGGAACCCCGACGCGGTTCATTCGTCCGCCCGTGCCCGTTACGTTCCGAGACTTGGCGTCCCGGCTTCTAATGGCAGCTACCATGCAGCAGCCTACGAAATGCTCCGGTCCATAATACCGGTCAGGTCACGTCTTCCGGGCTTGACTTCCAGTCGCTCGCTCTGCTCCTAAGGCTGGCAAAATGGTGGAATTGGCATCCGCATGATTTCGGTGTTCGTTGCCGGCGATAGCCACTACGCCTCCGTGGCCTCGGCGCTCGGGGAACGTGGTTGCGATAGGGTGAGACCCGATCCGTCTGGCATCCACGTACACGTCTTTAACGCGTGGAAGCACTCGCTGGCATATCAATTCTCCGTCGCACAAGACGGTCGCTGGGTACTTAATCCTCAACTAAAGAGCGAGATCGACCAGCTTTCCGAGGGTTCGTCGGCCCGGGTAATGCTGAGTATGTTTGGAGGAAATCATCATCACGCGTTGACGTTAATCGCGCACGATGAACCCTTTGACTGCGTGCTGCCCGACCATCCGCATCTTCCGCTTTCACAAGGTGCTCGAGTGCTGACGGTCGGGTACTTAGAAGCCATTTTGATGACGTATCTTCCCGGACCATTCCGAGAGATCCAAAATTTTCTAGACGCATTTCCAGACGCGAACTGTTTTCATGCCGAAGCGCCTCCCGTTATCGGAGACGACGAGTTTGTCCGCGGTCATCTCGACCGATGGTTTATCGACCGGGCCGGCAAAGGGAGCGAACTCCAGCTGACCCCACCGGTCGTTCGCAAGAAAATCTGGTACATCAATCGTCAGCTCTATTCCCGGAAAGCCTCCGAAGCAGGCTTCACCTTGCTTAATGCACCGGAAAATAGCCTTACCGAAGAATATTTCCTCCGGAGCGAGTATTATGGACACGACGCCACTCATGCAAATTCAACCTACGGAGAGCTTATCTTGAGGCAGCTTGAGAGCCGATTGGGCGAGACTATCCGTGGCTGGAGTTATTTCGGGTAACCGCGATGGCAAATCACCCATATGAGTCCATGCCGAGCTACCGAAGATGGAGTCGTGCGGTTGCTTCTCTCCCGCCTGCTGCCCTCGACCCTGTCGTTGATTTTCCATTTAAGATTACACGCCAAGACAAGGTAGCGACAGCTGGTAGCTGCTTTGCCCAACACATCGCCAAGCGCTTGGCGCAGAGTGGGTACAACTATTTCGTGGCCGAGAAGGGGCATCCGCTCGCGTCTGAAGAGGTCCGACGACATTTTCAATACGAGCTGTTCAGTGCTCGCTATGGAAATATCTATACGGCTCGCCAGTTGCTGCAGCTGTTTCGTGAGGCGTTTGGGCGGCAAGAGCATCGGGAGCTCTATTGGCAGCTTGGCAGCCGGTACGTAGATCCACTCCGGCCTGCTGTAGAGCCTGACGGATTCGCGTCAGTTCAAGAGTTACTCCTGGAACGTGGACAGCATCTCGCGGCGGTTCGCCGCATGTTTAGCGAACTCGACGTGCTTGTTTTCACGCTCGGCTTGACCGAAGCGTGGGAGAGTACAGAAGATGGGACAATTTACCCTCTTTGCCCGGGCGTGCGAGGCGGCTGCTTCGACGAGAACATTCATGTCTTTCGTAACTTCGGCGTCTCCGAGGTTGCCGACGACCTTACAGAGTTCATGACGGAGCTGCTAAGCGTCAACGCACGAGCCAAGGTGATCCTCACGGTATCGCCGGTGCCGCTGGTCGCGACTGCACTCGATCGACACGTTTTGGTTTCGACAACTTACAGCAAATCTGTTCTCCGCGTCGCAGCGGAAATGGTGCAGAATCGCTTCCCGGGCATTATGTGCTACTTTCCGTCCTATGAGATAATCACCGGTGCCCATGGCCGAGGTAGTTACTTTGAAGCCGATCTGCGCTCAGTCACTGCTGAAGGTGTTGATCATGTGATGCGCACTTTCTTCCGACATGTAGCGGCGGACAGTGATGGGATGCCGGCAGCGCAGGAGATGGTATCGGGAACAGGAGCCGAGAGT
The DNA here is from genome assembly GCF_900116245.1 of Methylobacterium sp. yr668. Lineage (NCBI taxonomy): Bacteria > Pseudomonadati > Pseudomonadota > Alphaproteobacteria > Hyphomicrobiales > Methylobacteriaceae > Methylobacterium > Methylobacterium sp. yr668. The sequence goes on from NZ_FOZY01000051.1 coordinate 22,000, forward strand.
TTCACGGATAGGATGGAAGCCATCACGCGCGTGATCTGCGAGGAGGAGTTGCTGGATAAGATGAGGCCCCGGTGAGTTCCACTCATGTCAGCGCACGCTGGCAATCTCCCCTCCGCCCACAGCAGCTCTTTCAAGTCTGACTCTTAGGTGTCGACGACCAGGGAAACGGGCATCAGTCCCAGGCTGTGCCCGGCGATGATCTCGTCGACGGGCGTTTTAACCATCCGCTTCGTATCGTGGTAGACGATGTCCGGTAATGCTTAGCATGCGCCGAAGGCCAGGAGACTTGAGGACTAGATGTTTGGTCCCAGGATTTGGTGGTGCAAGTTCTGAGTGAACCTAGAGCCGGTCCCGTGCCGCTTGAGACGGGTTGGCGGGTAGCGCGTTGGTGGGTGAAGGAGCACGCCGATGCCTTCACCTTTGTCCGTCGACTT
>NZ_FOZY01000043.1:0-30114 GCF_900116245.1 Methylobacterium sp. yr668
CGGGCCGCCTCCTGCAGGATCAACTTGTCCAGGGTGAGATCCGCGATGGCTTTTCTGAGCCGCTGGTTCTCCGTCTCCAGATCCTTCATCCGCCGGACCTGATCCGACTTCAGGCCGCCGTACTCACGCCGCCAGCGGTAGTACGTCACCTCGCTCACGCCGATCGCGCGGATCGCCTCCGCCACGCTCTGGCCTTGGCCGACCAGCACGTCCGCCTGCCGCAGCTTTGCGACAATCTCCTCAGGCTTGGGTCGCTTCCTCGACATCGATCCGTCCTCCAGGCTCGAAAGCCATACCAAAGGGCGGACCACTTCATTGGGGGCGGATCAACGGGACCAGGCTTCTCGCGGTGGAGGTAAATCAGATTGTCCCGCCGTCTTGCGCGGCGGCCCACCGCAATCGGTCTTTAAGGACTCCGTGGCATCGCCGCCGTCCTGCCGTGTCGCCGTCCTGCCGTTGGTACCGTCGCAGAGAACCTCGCGGATCGCGGCGGGACACGATCCTTCGTCGACATTCCCAGTACGCTGCACCCCGTGCAGAACGGCGGCCTCATGATCTCCGCACCTGCGTTTGAAATGGCGCGCCTGGAATTCGTCAAGCACTCGGCGTAGCCCCCGGGTGGAGCGCCGTTGCCTTGTCGGCGACCTACCCCGCGTTCGCTGCCGAGCCAGCCTGATAGACGTCGACGTTCTCGACCGCGCCTACCGTAGACGGCAGCTCGGCGCCGACGTGTCCCGATACCGATGAAGCTCGATCGAACTTGTCTCGCTCCTTCTTGTACGCCTCCAATACGGCGTCGACCCACAGACGCATGCCTTCCGCCTTCAGCGTCAGGTTCTGAGACTGGTCGTAATGCACTTCCGTCACCGCAAGCATTCGCTCCCTTTCGGCTTCTTCGGAATCGCGACCTGTCCGGTGTCCGAGAATGGCGGAAGCCGCCCCTCCCAATCGGCGACTCTTCAGGAACGTGGTCAAGGTCCGCCGCACGTCGTGGGGCGACCAGTAAGGGATCGCATGTCTCTCGAGATAGTTCACCGGCGCCTGCGCCTGAGTTTTCCTCGGCCGCGGATTCACCGCCTTCGACGGACGCTTCGGTTGCTGGCGCCGCCCTTCGAGGCGATAAAGCAGAATGTTCAATCCCGATTTCGTGACGTGCCCCGGTCCTTTAGCGCTCGGGAACAGATAGGGCTTCCCCGGGCGCTTCCCGGTTTCTCGGAAACGAAGCAGAACCTCGACCGCTTCCGGCGGTAAAGGCAACGAATGCGGGAGCCCTTCGCCGGATTTTGCCTTCATCTCGTCCGAGTGCCACGTGTAAACGCGCCAATTGGTGGGGAAATCATCCTCGAAACGATAGCCCAGCTCCGGTCGTCCACCGAGTTGATCTTCCAGCTCATCCGGATCGATCGTCAGTAGCCGAGCGGTCCGCATTTCGACGGCCTGTCCGGCCCGTTGCGCAGTCAACGCGACAGCCCACAGTGCGCCGAGCGTTCCCGGGCCGTTGTCGCCTGCGTCCGCTCCCGGAAAGCCGTATCGCTCGGCGAGCACGAGCGTCCGAGCGATCTGCGCGATCGTCGGCCGCCGACGCCGCTTGCCGCTGCTGTACTCCACCGACCACCGCCGCCACCAATCGTACTGACACGTCAGGCCCGAAGCCCCCGCCTTGTACTTCCACACCCAATCGAGCATGGCCTTGCCTTGCTGCACGGCCCGGTAGACGGTGGAAATGCCACAGTCGTCGGCGATTTCATCCCGGACTCCATCCAGAATCGCGATGTCGATTTCATCCAGTCGCATGTGCTCGATAGCCGAGAACGCGGGAAGCCGCATGGTATTGCGATATTGACTTAGCCAGGGCTCCTTAAGTTTCTTCAGCTTGTATTTTAGGAAAGCTTCGACGGCCTCTCCCCAGGTCCACGCGAGCGTCTTCGGTCCAGCGCTGGACGGCAAGGCCTCCACCGCCCCCATAGCCACGAGAAGGTCGTGGTCCGAATGATCGGTGTTTTCACGGACATGCTCCTCGAATCGCCGGGCAGCGAGCCTCGGGTCGCCGCCTTCCCCGATCATAAGTCGAGCGACCTGCGCACCGATATGCATCACGCCGACGTCGGTCTGTATCGGCACGTCGAGCTTCACGGTCCTGGTCTTGTAGCGAAGGTACCAGCCAACCCTCTTTCCCCGCATTCGCAGCACGAGCGCGGACTCGACATTCGAGTGCCACTCGACGACCAAACCTCTGAATTTCCCTGCCGCAGCCTGCTTGACGGCATCGGCGACGTCGCGGTTATCGATGCTTTTCGAAAGGCTCGAGTATTTTTCGCCGACCATGGCCGTTCCTTCGCCGTACAACCGATCGTACAACCGCCGACTGAGGATGTCATGATCGCCACGGGTCACCGCGCGTGTCAAATTCCTTTGCAAAGACAACGACTCGCGTGGTATAGATCTGTAAAAGCGCTACGATCGAAATAGCTTGAATCCGCTTCCCAAGCTGAATGTCGTCGGTTCGATCCCGATCGCCCGCTCCAATCCTCATAAGCACTTAGTAGGGGACCGTGGTACGCTGTCAGGCGAGCGTACCACCAGCGTACCACCGTCAGCCGAATCAACGCTCGCTTCCGCGTTGTCCGAGCGCCCGCGAACTGCCACGCTGCCGGGACGACGACCCTCACCTGACCTGGCCGGTAATTTGGCCCGGGCCGAGTGGGAGGCTACTGCATGGTAGCGGCCATGGGTAGCCGGAAGGCCAGATCTGGGAAGCTAACAGGCGCAGGTGGCCGATAGCCAAGCGACGAGTGCGGTCGGACGCGGTTGTAGGTAGATTGCCATCGACCAATCACGATCTGCGCCTCCTTCAGCGAGTCGAAGATCTCTTGGCGTAGGCACTCGTCGCGCAGCTTGCCGTTGAAGCTCTCAAAGTACCCGTTCTCCCACGGCGATCCCGGTGCGATGTACTGGATCTGCGAGCCAGCTTTGGCGACCCATTTGCGCAGCGCCTTCGAGATCATCTCAGGGCCATTGTCGCAGCGGATGTGCTCCGGGATGCCGTGCAGGCACATGGCGTCGGCCAGCGCCTCGATCACACCGAGGCTGTTGATCCGCCGCGCCACCTTCAGCGCGAGGCACGCCCGGCTGTGCTCGTCGATCAGCGTCAGGATGCGCAAGGTTCGGCCGTCGTGCGTCTGGGCCTGCACGAAGTCGAAGCTCCAGACGCGGTTGCGGCGGAGCGGGCGCAGCCGTTTGCCCGAGCCGTCGTTCAGCCAAAGCCGGCTGCGCGGCCGATGCTTCTGCGGGACCTTCAGCCCCTCGCGACGCCAGATGCGCTGAACCCGGTCCTTGCCCACCTGCCACCCTGCCGCCTGCAGCAGCGCGGTGACGCGGCGATAGCCATAGCGCCCGTACTCGGACGCCAGGGCGATGATGGCGCGGGTCAGCTCATCCTCGTCCGCCAACAAGGTCGGCACGTAGCGTTGCGTGCCGCGGTGCTGACCGACGATCCGGCAGGCGTGACGTTCGGAAGAGACCGTACTTCTCCCGGATGCCATCGACCGCCGGCCGGCGTCGCTCGGGGGCTACAAGTTTCCCGAGGCGACGTCCGCCAGCACCTGATTCTCCAAGGATAGATCGGCTACCAGCCGCCGCAGCCGCGCGTTCTCGCGCTCCAGGCTCTTCATCTTCCTGGCCTGATCGACTTGGAGACGGCCGTACTCCTTGCGCCAGCGGTAATAGCTCTGCTCGGAGATCTCCGCCTCCTTGCACGCCAGCGCCAAGCTCTTGCCCTGGGTCGTCTGCACCTCGATCTGGCGCAGCTTCAGCACGACCTGCTCCGCACTCGTCTTCTGACCTCGCCCCATGTCCAACGCCTTCGGGCCCAACTGATCCTCTCAATCAGCCCGGTCCAAAGCCAGCCGGTCAGGTCAGTTTCCGGAATGTCAGCTTTCTGACGCGGATCTGGAAAAGCTGCCGTTGCACGGGGCGGACCTCAGCCATCGGCCGTCGTTCGCTGGCTCAGGTGAGGGCTGCGAGCTTCAGCGCATGGTCTCGGATGTCCGGTGGCCATGCCGTCATGCGCTCGGCAAAGCCGTTGGCATCCCCGGCGAAAAGCGCCCGGATCACCTCCTCAAACCCGGGCAGATCGCCAGCCAACGCCGAAAGGAAGCGGTAGGCGGCCTCTCTCGCGGCCTTCATCAGGGTCTGCCTACCATCTGCCCGCCGCGCTTCATCAACGAGGCGCCGCAACGCTTGCGATGCACCTCCTGGCTGGGATGCAAGCCACTCCCACTGACGGGGAAGCAGCGTCACCTCGCGGGCGATGACCCCGAGTTTCGGGCGACCTCGGCTTCTTGGCGCACCATCAGGATCCGTTCGGCTCTCAACGGTGCTCGTAGCGTCTCCCGCATTCGCGAGTTCGGCGAACCGTGCGGTGATGTCCGCCTCTGTTCCACGCAGATCGAGGTCGATGACGGAGCCCGACCTGTCGTCGAAGGTCAGGATCGGATCGCCTTCTTCCGCCGCCCGCGCTTTCACGGCGAGAGCCACGTCGATCAAGCGACCGCTGGCGAGCCGCTGCACACCCGCGAACGCGGTGAACGTCCTGATTGGGTCTTCAGGCATGGCGCCTCCATCCTCTCCACCTTAGCCGGATCGACCACTTGATGTCAATTTTACCCGGGTGATATTGCGTCACCGGGGTGCCTTCGATAGCGTCGCCGCCAAGCTGTGAGGGCACATGATGAGAATGGAAGACCGAAAGGCGGCCGTGAGCGCCTACAAGAAGCGAGACGTCGACAGCGGCATCTACGCTGTCCACTGCACGGCCTCCGGTGAGGTTTGGGTCGGCGGCGCGCCCGACCTGTCCAAGATCCAGAACCGCCTCTGGTTCACTCTCCGGCAGGGCACGAACACGCACCGTTCGCTCCAGACCGCGTGGAATGCGCATGGATCCGAGGCGTTCAGCTTCGAAATCGTCGAGCGGTTGGACGCTGAAGAGATCGCGTACGTCCGTGACCGGGTGATGAGGGAGCGCCTTATCCAGTGGGCGGAGCAACTCCGGGCCGTCCGGATATGAGCTCGGAACCTAGGTCAGCCCATGTGGCGGCCAACGGCATCACCCTGGCCTACGACAGCTTCGGCGACGGGGCGGCTGAGACGATCCTCCTGATCGCTGGGCTCGGTACACAGATGATCCGCTGGACGGACGCCTTCTGCCGCGAGTTGGTGACGCGCGGCTTCCGCGTCGTGCGGTTCGATAACCGGGACACGGGACGCTCAACCCACTTCGCTGAGCATGGCGCGATGGACTTTGCGACCTTGGCCTCGGCGCTCACTGAGGGACGGCGGCCGGAACTCGCCTACACGCTCGACGACATGGCCTCGGACGCGCTCGGCCTGCTCGATGCCCTGTCCATCCGCCGAGCCCACATTGTCGGCCGCTCGATGGGCGGCATGATCGCCCAGATCCTGGCGAGCGAGCACCCGTCTCGTGTGCTCTCGGTCGCCTCAATCATGTCGACCACGGGAAATCCGGACCTGCCGTCGGCAGGGCCTGACGTCATGACGATGTTGATGCGCCCCGCCCCCGATCCCGCCTTGGACGAGGCTGGTTTCCTCGATCACGGCGTTGCCTTCGCGCGGCGCATTGCAGGTACGGCACATCCATTCGACGAAGAGGCCCACCGTGCTCTCCTCTGGAAGGAAGTTCGGCGAGGCCGTGCGCCGGGTGGGTTCGGACGCCAGATCGCAGCGGTTGGGTTAGCTGGCGACCGCCGGTCACGGCTCGCCGCGATCACGGCGCCCACCCTTGTTGTTCATGGGACAGAGGATCCTCTGTTTCCGCCTGCCTGCGGCGAGGACACCGCGGCCGCGATCCCGAATGCGGAGATGATGTTGATCCCCGGGATGGGGCACGATCTGCCGCCATCTCTGTACCGGACCATTGCCGATGCAATCGAGCGAACCGCTTGCCGTTCAAGCATCTCGATTTCGGGACTGTAGAAGGGCCTGAATCCACAGGTTCAAGCGACCGCTTTTAAGAAGGCTGTTGTGCCGTCCCTTTGGCGATAGTGGGTCGATAGCAGACCGTCCACTTATTTGTCAGATCGGCTTCAGGGCAACGGATTCGTTGTTGCGAATATAATCGCGGTAACCGCGCACAGCCCTGAGCAACCCCCCACAATATCTGCTGCCAGTCATTGCGCCTTCAAATATTCTCATCCCGCTTCGGCATAGGGAGTTCCCGCTGCCGCGCCCGCGGCGGCTTGGAAACCACGATCGATCAGACGAAGAAAGACGCGACCGGCAGCCGCGGCATCGCCGGGCGTTTCAGCCACCTTGTACCCTTCGAAGAAGGCGACGCTCCACGTCGCCACGAGCAAGCCCGCCACCAGATGCGCGTCGGGATCGTCCGCGGGTCGATCAACCGCCTCTGCCATCATCTCTGCCAAAACGCGCGTGAACTCGCTGCACATCTGACGGGCGCGCGCCTTCAGCGCCTCGCTGGCCAGTGCCGTCGCCACGAACCTCAGCGACGCACCGAAGAGCGGGAGGAGAGGGTTCCGGTCCTCGATACAACGATGAGCGAGCAAGCGCAGTGCGGTGACCGGGCTTGCTCCCTCATCCCGCCCGTGGATGGCCGCGGCCACCATTCCGCGTACCTCATCCTCACGATCGAAGAACATGTCCTCCTTGCGAGGGAAATGATTGAATACAGTCATGCGGCCGACATCGGCAGCCTCCGCGATCTCGTCGACTGTCACCCGGTCGAAGCCGTGCTCCATGAACAGACGCGTGGCTGCATCGGAGATGGCTTGGCGCGTCGCCAGCCGCTTCCGGGTGCGCCTGTCCAGCATGGGGCTTGCCTGATCCTGCACGTCTATATATACTCAGTATAGTTTCATATCGAGATCATTCTGAGGTGACGGCATGCCAACGTCAACCGTGATATCCGGTGCGTCCTCCACCGAAACGCAAGCCGCACTCGTCAGCGGCGCGAGCTTCGCCGGCTTGGCCACAGCATTCTGGCTGAACCAGCTTGGATACCGCGTCACGGTAGTTGAGGTCGCACCGGGTCTGCGGCGCGGCGGGACGCCCGTCGACATCGAGGGCGAGACAATCGCAATCCTGACACGCATGGGCTTGATGGACGCTGTTAGCGCTCGAACGCTTCCCCCTCGACGCTTCGCCTTCAAGGATGCGGAAAACGCAACGCTGGGCGATATGGCCCACCACCCAGACGATGAGGGGGGGCCGCGCTACGAGATCCACCGCGACGACCTGTTGGATGTACTGTGCGGCGCGATCGAGGGCGATGTGGAACTGCGGTTCAACCGTTCGATCGTGGCGATTGAAGAGCGTCCGGAGACGGTGTCGGCGACGTTCAGCGACGGCAGTCAGCACGAATTCGCACTGATATGTGGTTGCGATGGAAATCGCTCCAATACGCGCAGACTGGCGTTTGGCGACGGTGAGCAGTTCACCCATTTCATGGGCGGATATTTCTACCTCAAAGTCGTGCCAGACACCGGACTGCTCGAACCGAACAGCTCGGAGCTTTTTGCCGTTCCTGGGCGGATGGCGATGCTGAACGGCTATGATGATCGTACAGATATTGGCTTCGGGTTTCGCACAGCCGGCGAGATCGAATACGACTACCGGAACAAGGATCAGCAACGTCGCCTGATCAGGGAAAATTTTTCCGGTCTGAAGTGGAAGATACCGGATATGCTCGCTCGTATGGGCGAGGACAACGACTTCTATTTTGATCGTATCAGCCAGATCAGGATGCCGACGTGGTCTCACGGGCGCATCGTTCTTGTCGGCGACGCAGGCTATTGCGTGTCCCCGTTCGCAGGCCTCGGTGGCTCGATGGCCATCATCGGCGCGGGAAGGCTGGCCGACGCCCTGGCGCGATATCCGGACAACCATGCCGCCGCATTTCACGCTTATGAGGAAGGGCTACGGCCGTTCGTTGAGCAAGTACAAGAACGGGCCGCGATCGACAGCATACAGATGCTATTTCCCGGCGACGAGGGCGAAATGGCAGAGCGAGATCGTAAGCTGGCCATCGGTGACATCGGCGTTTGACGGCCGCTTTGGAGAAGTTCCGACGGCAGTCCCACTGGCCGAGTTGGGTCGCATGCGGGCCGTCCGCTCGGGGTCGAAACCGGCTGCCCCTAACCCAGCAAATTGGCCCGAAGGCCATACTTCAGGGCAGACCACTCCAGTGGGGGCAGATCACCGGGCGGCCGGCAAGGTTCTGCGCCTGGAACTGCCCCACGCTGCCCATGCCAACCTCAATATCGCCCGCGATCGTCCCGACCCGGTGACCCTCATCGAAGCGGCGCACGCGGGACGGCAATCACACCTGATCCCGCTGCGGGTCGCCCGCATGGCCTCCTCGCCGTTCGCCTTTCTGCGCGGCGCCGCGCAAGTCATGGCCTGGGATCTGGCACAGGGACCGCGCGGCGCCATCGATGTAGTTATGAACGGCGACGCGCATATCTCGAACTTCGGGCTTTTTGGATCGCCCCAGGGCGATGTGGTGCTCGACCTCAACGACTTCGACGAGGTGACGGTCGGGCCGTGGGAGTGGGACCTGAAGCGGCTTTGCGCGAGCATTGAGGTCGCCGCGCGGGATGCAGACGTCGCCGCATCGGAACGGCGGCAGGCGGTACTGAGCGCGGTGGCGGGTTACCAGCACACGATGGACGATCTCGCCCCGCGCGGCTCGCTCGACGTGTGGCGGCGCGCGGCACGCGCCGAGGACCTCGCCTTCGCCGGCATCGAGATCGACGCGCGCTCACAGGCTGTGGTTCACAGGGCTGTCGAGAAGGCGCGGCGGAAGAACAACACGAGCTTGCTCGACCAGGTTGGCGAGCGTCGCACGGACGGTGGCTGGCGCTTTCGCGAGGAGCCGCCGATCCTCGTCCGCGTCGATGAGGCCACGCGCGAGCTTGTGACCACCGGTCTGGAGCGCTACGCCGAGACGCTGCCGCGCGAGCGGCGGTTCATGCTCAGCCGCTACCATGTGGTCGACGTGGCCCACCGCGTCGTCGGTGTCGGGAGCGTCGGGACCCGGGCCTACGTCGCGCTGCTGTGCGGCAACTCCGATCGAGACGTCCTCTTCCTCCAAGTGAAGGAAGCCGTGCGGCCGGCGCACGCGCCCTATCTGCGCGGCATGCCCAGGCCCTATGCCGATCACGAAGGCGAGCGCGTGATCTACGGTCAGCGCCTCCTGCAGGCCGTGGGCGATCCGCTGCTGGGATGGACGAAGATCGAAGGGCGTCCGTTCTACGTGCGGCAGATGAAGAACATGAAGGGCGAGATCCCGGTCGCGCGCATGACAGGCCGATCACTCCTGTACTTCTCGCACGGGTACGGAGCGCTGCTCGCCAAGGCCCACGCACGAACCGGGGATGCGGCAGCGATCGCAGGTTACTGCGGTCATGACGGCCGTGCCGATCTGCGCGAAGCCCTGGCCGACTGGGCTATGGCCTACGGAGAACGGAACGCTGAGGATTATCGGACCTTTCGGGACGCCATCGCGGCGGGCAGGCTTCGCGCGGCCGACGATCCGCATCTCTGACCTTACGGGTGCGGTCGCGATCGCCCGGACACAGCGGGCTTCTCTCGGTGTGTGGGACCCTGGTCGAGCCTGCACCGACGGCGTCGTTCGCCCGCGCGTAAAGCCCCGAACTTGGCGCCGCACGAGCCGAGCCGTCGCCGGACCGGGGCGCTGTGACGGGTCGAACCGTCTCCCCTACGCATGGCCGCCTCGTCCGGCGTGCCGGCCTCTGGATCGCCGGAGCGTTGCGACGTCGATCCCCATGCCGGACCCGGCACAGCCGGACCGCTGCCTGAGGCGGCAGATTCTGGCTGCATCAAGCCTACCCGCCGACGCTGACCTCCACAGACATGTCCAGAAAGGCGTCCGCCGGCCCGGCGAAGCTTCCGACCAGCGGCATGGCCTGTCGAATGTCGCGTGCGACCGCGACCGGGATCAGGCTCGCGCCGCCGACGCTGCGGTTCGTCGGATCGAAGGTGATCCACCCGGCACCCGGCAGGAAGGCCTCCGCCCAGGCATGCGTGGCTCCCGCATCGGCGGAGCCGAGCAGCGTTCGCGACGGGTCGTGGAGGTAGCCGGACACGACCCGGGCTCCGAAGCCGAGGCTGCGCACCGCCTCGACGAAGAGCGTCGCCAGGTCCCGGCACGACCCCATCCCCAGAGACAGGGTCTGGCTCGGCGACTGCGTGCCCTCGTCTTCCCGACCTTGGTAGGCGATGGTGCCACCGACCCCGGCGTTCAGATCCTTGAGGAGCGACAGGGTGTCGGTTGGGCAGGACGCCACGAACCCCTGCGCCCAGGCCCGCAGGCTCGGCTCCCCCTCCGGATATTGCGGGATCGTCAGGGCGCCGAGGTCCGTCCACTCGTCATCGGTGTACTGGAACGGGAACGCGATGGCGGAGGCGGCGATGGCGAAGACGGGATAAGCCTCGGCCGAGAGTTCGACCCGAGATACGCTCTCCACGACGAGGCGATCAGTCGAGGGCCCGAACGTGGCCGTCGCCACGGCGTTGCCGGCGACGTCGTAGGCCCAGGTCACGGTGGCGTCAGGCGACAGGGTGATGTTGCTCGACAGCAGGCGCAGGTCGCGGCTCTCCCGCGGCCGCATCATCAGCCGGTGCGGTCCGAGATTGACGGGCTGGCGATAGCGGTACATCGTCTGGTGGCGGATACGCAGGTCGATCAAAAATCTGTCCCTTCGGTCCGGCCCGGCTGTGCACGGCATGCAGGCTGCCGCGACGCAGCCTAGCATGGATCCAGCCACGTACCGGCCCTGAAAATTGGACGATCTGCCCAGATCACGGTTCCATCGGGAGGCAACCTTCCGCTCCCGAGCGAGCTTTAGCTGTGTGACACATGATTCCAAGGGCGATGCGCCCCACGCCCTCGTCGTCGACGACGACGCCCTGATCCTGATGGAGGCGACCAGTATCCTTGAGGATGCGGGGTTCCAGGTGCTGGAAGCGATGAACGTCGTCCAGGCTCTGCGAATATTGGATCAGCATCATGACGCGGTTCAACTACTCTTCACTGACGTGCACATGCCGGGGAATGCCGACGGCTTCGACTTGGCAAGGCAGACAAATGAGCGCTGGCCGCACATCGCGGTCGTGGTCGCCTCGGGCCGGGCCGCGCCTGAGCCCGGCGACCTGCCGGAGGGCGCGACGTTCATCGGCAAACCGCTCAGCGCCGAGGTCGTCCGGCATCATGTCCGCAAAACACTGCCGGACGAGAGGCACCCGAAACAGTTGAGGACGTAGTCTTTCGAACCTGGCGTTTCGTACCTGATGCGAGAGTCTTTCGCGACCGGAAGTAGCTCTTGGAGACGCCCGTCCTCGGGTTATCTGATCGCCTGAAGTTGGCGTCAGCCGCTGGTAAATTCCGGAGGAGGTCGGACGGGAAAGCAGAGGCGCTGCTCCACAAGCAACCGCTTCGATTTGGATAGTCCCTGTCGATCCAGGAAGACGCCTTCTCATATGCTGGCGCTGTCTTGTCGTCGCCGCTGCCGCCGCATTGATAAAAACTTTGATAATCAGTCAGGCCACACTTTTGTGTAAATTATCTTGGTCTGGGGGCCGCGCCCAGTGGACGTGAGGCGTCCGCGGCGGCAATGCAGCGATCCCTGTTACCGAAATTAACGAGACAAGAAGTAGAGCCGAAGGCGGGAAATAATTTGCCGCGGTCAGCTCCTTTGTAGCGATGCCGCCTATCGAGAGGCTCAATACCGGGATAGAGACTGCATCATAACGATGGGAAAAACCTGATGCGAATGGACGGCGTCGAGGTCCTGAAAAGGACGCTCACGGAAGACGAGGCCGCCATCCTCGAAGCCTGGAACATATCTCTCCGGAAAGGGACCTCCCTGCAGAGCGGTCGGATCCGAGAGGCCGAGCTCCAGACCCAGGCCAAGGCCGTGTTCGGCCTGCTTCGGGACGGACTTTCGTCCGGTGGGGTCGACGCGGACGCGGAAAGCTATACCCCGCTGCGCGAAAACCTCGCCGATATCTCCCGCTCGCGGGCGATCCAGGGGTTCACGCCGACCGACACCGCCAACTTCGTCTTCTCGCTCAAAGAGCCGATTTTCGAGGCGCTGCGGCGCAATTCGGCCGCGGACGCCTCGGCCTTGGCCGCCGGCGTATGGGCGGCGGGGAAGGTACTCGACCGGCTCGGGCTGCTCACGATGGAGGTGTTCCTAGCCAGCCGCGAAGAGGTCATCGGGCGCCAGGGGCAGGAGATCGCCGAGCTCTCCACGCCCGTGGTTCGCCTCTGGGACGGTATCCTGGCGCTGCCGCTCATCGGCACCCTCGACAGTGCCCGCACCGGTGTCGTGATGGAGAACCTGCTCCAGGCCATCGTCGACGAAGAGGCCGAGATCGCCATCATCGACATCACCGGCGTGCCGACCGTCGACACCCTGGTGGCGCAGCACCTGCTCAAGACCGTGGCGGCCGCCCGCCTGATGGGCGCCGACTGCATCGTCTCCGGCATCCGGCCGCAGATCGCGCAGACCATGGTCCATCTCGGCGTGGAGCTGAACGTTATCTCGAAGGCGACGTTGGCCGACGCCTTCGCGCTCGCCCTCAGGCGGACTGGCCGCAAGGTTGTGCGCCAGCAGTCGGCTGAGGAGCGCCGCTGAGGCCATGGACCGCATCCCGATCCTCAAGCTCGGCGGCACGCTGATCGTCACCATCCAGGTCGACATGCACGACCGCCTCGCGCTGGCCCTGGAGGAGGATCTGACGGCGATGATCGCGCGCACCGGCGCGCGCGGCGTGCTCATCGAGATCTCGGCGCTGGAGATCGTCGATTCCTTCATCGGGCGCATGTTGGTGAGCATCGCGGCTGTCTCGCGCGTCCTCGACGCGGAAACGGTCCTGGCCGGTATGCGGCCGGCGGTCGCCATCACTTTGGTCGAGCTTGGCTTGGAGCTTACCGGCATCAGGACAGCCCTCAACGTCGAGCGCGGCATGGCCTTGTTGAAGGCGCGCTTGCCCGAGGACGGCGCGGGGCATTGGAGCGACCGTGACGGTCTCGAAGACTGAGACCATCCCCGTCCGGTCCGGTGACGACGTCGTCCGCGTGAGGCAACGCGTGCGTGCCCTCGCCATCGACATCGGCCTCGGGCTCGTCGATCAGACGAAGATCATCACCGCCGCGAGCGAGCTCGCGCGCAACACCCTCGATTACGGGGGTGGCGGTGAGGTCCGCGCGGAGATCGTCCAGGCCGGAACGCGCAAGGGCCTGCGCCTGACCTTCGAGGACCAGGGCCCCGGCATCGCCGACATCGAGCAGGCGATGACTGACCACTACACCTCCGGCAAGGGCCTCGGCCTCGGCCTGGGCGGGGCCAAGCGCCTCTCGAACGAATTTCAGATCGAATCGAGCCCCGGCGTCGGAACTCGCGTCATGATCACCCGGTGGAAATGAACATGGACCGGGTCACCGTCACGGAAGCGAGCCAAGTGGCCGAGGCCCGACGACGCGCAGTGGCCGTCGCTCAGTCCATCGGCTTCGACGAGACCGCGGCTGGCCGCATCGCGCTCGTGGTGACCGAACTCGCCACCAACGTGGTCAAGTACGGCGTGCCGGGCGAGGTCTTGGTCGGCACCTACGAGGACGGGACAGGCTCGGGCGTCGAGATCCTCGTGCTCGACAAGGGCGAAGGGTTCTCGAATCTCGGTCTGGCCCTGACGGACGGACACTCCACTGGCGGCAGCGCGGGCGAGGGCCTTGGCGCGGTGCGCCGCATCTCCGACGCTTTCGACATCGTGTCCCGCCCCGAGCTGGGCACGGCGGTGTTGGCGCGCCTTTCAATCGACAGGAAGACCGTTTCGGACGCCGTGCCGGGCTATGGGGCGGTGGCGGTCCCCCTGAAGGGTGAGACCGCCAACGGCGACGCCTACGCCGTGCGCGAGCGCGCCGACGGCTGGACCGCCGTGGTGTCGGACGGCCTCGGCCACGGGCCGGAGGCCGCCAAGGCTTCCGAAGAAGCGCTGAAGCTGTTCCGGAGACATCAGGACAAGCCGCCCGCCGCGATTCTGTCCGCCATCCATGCAGGCCTGTCGCACACGCGAGGGGGTGCGATCTCCGTCGCGCGGTATGAGCGGAACCGGGGCACTCTCGCGTTTGCCGGCATCGGCAACGTGCTGGGTGCGGTCGTCTCCGGCACCGTGACCAAGCGGACGGTCAGCCTCGCCGGGACGGCAGGGCACGCGGCTCGGCGCATCCAGGAGTTCGAGTACCCCATGCGGCCGGACGACCTGTTCGTGCTGTGCTCAGACGGGATCGCCACGGCTTGGTCGCTGGACGCCCATCCCGGCATCGCCGCCGCCCATCCGACGCTCGTGGCCGGGGTGATCTATCGCGACTTCGCCAGGGCCCGGGACGATGCCACCGTGCTCGTCGTGCGGGATGGGACGCGATGAGGTGGCCGCTCCTCACCAGTGCTATCCAGCACGAGGACGATATCGCGACGGTGCGCCAGCGCGTGCGCCGGCTGGCCGAGCGCCTGGGCTTCGAGATCCAGGACCAGACCCGCATCGCCACGGCAGTGTCCGAGATCGCGCGCAACGCCTACGGCTACGCCGGTGGCGGTCGCATCGAGTACGGCCTCGATCAGCTCGATCGGGACAGAGGCGAGCAGTTCCTGGTCATCAGGGTGAGCGACAAGGGACCGGGCATCGCCGATCTCGACGCCATCCTCGAAGGGCGCTTCCGCTCGACGACGGGCCTCGGCATCGGCATCACCGGTTCACGGCGGCTGATGGACCGCTTCGAGGTCGACACGGTGGCCGGCAACGGCACTGTCGTGACGTTCGGGAAGCGGCTTCCATCCGGGACCGGACGTTTTACGGGACCGAGGCTCGCGACCCTAGCCGAGTATGTCGCCCGGGCCAGGACTGAGGAACCGCTGGTCGCCTTGCGCGAGCAGAACCGGGAGCTTCTGCGCAGCCTCGCCGCGCTGGCCGAACGTGAGGAGGAAACCAAACGCCTGAACCAGGAACTCTCCGAGACGAACCGGGGCGTGGTCGCGCTCCACGCGGAGTTGGAGTCACAAGCCGTGCTCCTGCGCGAGGCGGGCGTTCTCCTGGAAAGCCAAGTGGCTGCCCGCACAGCCGAACTTGCTGAGGCAAACGCTCGGCTCCTGGCCGAGGCGGTCGAGCGCGAGCGGATGGAGCAGGACCTGCGGCAATCCCAGAAGCTCGAAGCGGTCGGGCAATTGACTGGCGGCGTCGCGCACGACTTCAACAACCTGCTGACCATCATCCGCTCGTCCGTCGACTTCCTCCGCCGCCCGGATTTGCCGGAAGACCGGCGCAAGCGGTACATGGACGCCGTCTCCGACACCGTCGACCGCGCCGCCAAGCTGACCGGACAGCTCCTGGCCTTCGCACGTCGCCAGTCCCTGAAGCCTGAGGTGTTCGAGGTCGGTGAACGCCTGCGCGGCGTGGCCGAGATGCTCGACACCATCACCGGCACGCGCATCCAAGTCAGGGTCGAGATGTCGGACAGACCCGCCCTGGTACGCGCCGACCTCAACCAGTTCGAGACGGCCCTGGTGAACATCGCCGTCAACGCCCGCGACGCCATGGACGGCAGCGGCACGCTGACGATGCGGGTGGCGGCCGGGCGGGCCATGCCGATGATCCGGGGGCATGCCGGCTCACGTGGGCCGTTCGTGGCGGTCTCGCTCGCCGACACCGGCTCGGGCATCCCCCCGGAGGTACTCGGGCGCATATTCGAACCGTTCTTTACGACCAAGGACGTCGGGCGCGGCACGGGTCTCGGACTCTCCCAAGTGTTCGGGTTTACCAAGCAGTCCGGCGGCGACGTGGATGTGACAAGCGAGAGCGGCCAGGGGACGGTCTTCACCCTCTACTTGCCCGAAGTCTCGTCCGAGACAGCCGAAGCCTCTGTCTCCGACCCCGACGCCGCTCTGTCGCCGGTCGGTCTCGGTCAGCGCATCCTGCTCGTGGAAGATAACCTGGAGGTCGGAGGCTTCTGCACCCAGATCTTGGAGGATCTCGGATACGCACCCGAGTGGGTCGTCAACGCGGAAGAGGCGCTCGAGCGTCTCGGGACGGACGGTGCAGGCTTTCATGCCGTCTTCTCCGACGTCGTCATGCCAGGTATGGGCGGGATTGAGCTCGCCAGAGCGTTGCGCATGCGCATTCCGACCCTGCCGGTGATCCTGGCCTCGGGCTACAGCCATGTCCTGGCCCAGGAGGACAGCCACGGCTTCGAGTTAATCCACAAGCCCTATTCGGCCGCGCAGGTTGGCCGGGTTTTGCGTCGGATCATCGGCGCCTCGCCTCACAACTGCTGATGCTCATCCACCGGTGACGCGCTATCCGCAGTCGGCCATGGCCAACTTCCCACTCATGGTCTCGACCAGATCGCGCACGTTCACGTGGCTTCCGAACCCGCGACGTCTCGACTGCTGAAGAAGCGTCTGCTTCCGCGATGCGCTGGGGTGAGGCTGTACGGCGGGAATGGGCGCATTGCTGCTGGGCTGGTCTCGAAGCCCCTCGACGCAGAAGCCGAGGGGCCGAACGCTCAAATCTCAGTTCCCTCGGCTAGGGTCAAAGCATCTTCGACGTCGACGCCGAGGTACCTGACCGTGCCCTCGATCTTGGTATGGCCGAGCAGGATCTGGACGGCACGCAGGTTGCCGGTCCGCTTGTAGATTAACGACGCCTTCGTGCGTCGGAGGGAATGGGTGCCATAGTCCTCGCTGCGCAGCCCGATGCCTGTGACCCACTCATCGACCAGGCGCGCATACTGCCGGGTGCTGATATGCGTGACGCCGTCGAGCCGGCTCGGGAAGGCATAGTCGTCGAGCGTTCTACCCCTGGCCTCCAGCCATGCGAGGATGCTGGTACGGGCGGGTTCGAGCAGTTCGAACTGCACTGGTCGGCCGGTCTTGCGCTGGATGACTATGGCGCGGCTCCGGACGCGACCACCGCTGACGAGGTCGCCGATCTTGAGCTTTACGATGTCGCAGCCACGAAGTTTGCTGTCGATGGCGAGGTCGAACAGCGCCCGGTCGCGTGTCCGCCGTTCGCGGTCGAGCCAGAACCGGATGACCCAGACCTGTTGAGGTTTGAGGGCTCGCTTGGCGCCGAGCTTGCGGCCAGCGTTCCAAGCCGGCCGCCCTTTCGTAGCCGGATCGTGTGCTGAATGTCCCATCATCTGTCTCCTCGCCGGCCCATGCCGACGCGGGAAGGAGACACCCGAACCGAGGCTCTGAAGATGGGGGCATATGCGGACGTTCCGTTGGCGACCCAACCCAGCCACTTAGAGCGCGGGGAGCCCTTCCCATAAGCGGTCATAATTTCGGCCGACTGACAGCTTCGGCTCGGGGTAGCAATCGGAGCTTAGTCTGCCGCCAGATAGCTGACGTTCTACCTTCGACCTTGATCGGCGACAGGATTCGCTCTCTCCTGTACCCCAAAGGCGGGTAAGCCCTGCAATGCCGTAGCAACCTACGACGCGCTGGCGCAGTCTACTGTGTCTGCGTCACGCCAGTGCGTGTGGGCCACCGAGGTCGCAGGCGCGGCGTGCAAACCGGTCGGTCATTCCTGCTCGATCAGGTCCGTGAAGTTGGCGACGATCCCGGGCATGCGGCTGCCCTTGCGGGTCGCGGCCATCAGCCGGACCCGGTAGCGGGCGCCGTCAGCCCCCTCGATCGTCCGCTCGGAGGGCCGGTTCGCCGCCAACACCGTCGGGATCTCGTCCAACATCCAAGCTAGAGGAATCGGCGCAGAGAAGTTGCGCAGGGAGCGCCCTACATCACTCGGTTGTAGGCCGAAAATCTGCGCCGCCGCGTTGGTGAACATGCGGATGTGGAGATCCGGAGTCAGAAGCACGCTCGCGACGTTCATGCCCTCAAACAACGTGGCCTGATCTTCGATTAACTGATCTATGGCCTCAATCTTGCATGTCAGTTCGGAATTAACCGTCTGAAGTTCCTCGTTCAGAGACTGTGTCTCCTCCTTCGACGCCTCCAGCTCCTCGTTGGCGGCCTGCATCTCCTCGTTGACCGAGTACAGCTCCTCGTTCGACGATTTGAGTTCCTCGAGGGAGGTCTCGTATTCCTCGATCACAGCCTGGAGCCGTTCCCGCGTCACACTCAATTCACGCTCAAGGCCCTGCAGCGCTGTGTCCCGCTCGTTCGCCTCCAGCGCCTGCTGGCGCTCCTTCTCGATGGGGGCAGCGGCCTCGTTGAAAACGACCAAGAAAAGCGGCTCGATCGCGCCGGGCGTGTTCAGCGGCTTGACCACCAGGGAGATCGACTGGAGACGGCCGTCCGGCAGTTCGACGCCGATGCCGCCACGCGAGACCAGGGTGTTGCCCTCGATCGCCTCGCGCAGGGCTGTCCGGAGATCCAGGCGCAAGCCTTTGCGCGCCATCGCGGCTAGTTCCCGGGTTGGCTGGCCAGGCACGACTTCCAGGTGATCGCCGATCCGCGACGAGTAGTGCACGGCCTCGCCCGTCCGCGTCACAACCGCGTGCGGCGGTGTGAACTCGGACAGCATCTGCGTCTCGACTGCGTGCCGCAGGGCAGCGTGCGTCGTCACCTGGCGCCGGTGCGGCTGGCCGGTATTCGTGAAGGTCGGCGTGTCCGGCCCTGACATCGGCGGCAGCCGCGCCGGCGGGATCGCGTCGCGAGCCTGGAAGATGCGGTTCCGCTTGTCGATCGTTTCAAACAGATCCTCGAACCGCGTGACATTCTCGGCCATCCCGATGAACAGGTAGCCGCGCGGCCGCAGGGCATAGTGCAGCACCGGCATCAGCTGCTGCTGGGCCTCGACGCCGAGGTAGATCATCAGGTTGCGGCAGGAGATGAGATCGAGGCGCGAGAACGGCGGGTCGCGCAGCACGCTGTGCGGGGCGAACGTGCACAGGTCACGCACGGACTTCGCGACCACCGCGCTGTCGCCCTCGACAACGAAGTACTGCGCGATCCGCTCGGGAGAGACAGCATCAAGGTAAGCCCTCGGGTAGCGGCCGGTCCGGGCTACCGCGAGCGAACGCTCGTCGATGTCCGTGGCGAAGATCTGCACCCGCGGTGGATCCGCCATGGTGAGCATGTTCTCGCGCAGGAGGATGGCCAGGGAGTAGACCTCTTCGCCGGTCGAGCAGGCCGGTACCCAGATCCGCACGACATCGGTCGCCGCGCGTGCGTCGAGCAGCTTCGGGATGACCTGGGTGGCCAGGGACTCGAAGGCGGCGGTGTCGCGGAAGAAGTTCGTCACGCCGATCAGGAGGTCCCGGAACAGCACCCCGACCTCGGCCGGGTCGGCACGCAGCAGCTTGAGGTAGCCGTTCGGCCCGGCCGCGCCGACGATGCCGATGCGGCGCTGAAGGCGGCGCACGAAGGTGCTGGGCTTGTAGCCCGAGAAGTCGTGGCCGACCTGGCGGCGGAGGATGGCGAAGATCTCGGTGAGAAGCTCGGCGTCGAGCCCCCGCGCGTCCGCGTCGCCCTGGGTGGCCAGCGCGTCCGGCGCGGCGGCGAGGTGCGCGGCGGCGTGCGCGGCGATCCGCTCGCCCATCCGGTCGGCCATCTCGCCGAAATCGACGAAGCCGGTCCGGAGTGAACTGAGCGGCATGTCCGCGGTCTCGGGGCCGTAACCATCCGCGGTCTGAGCCAGGGTCAGGCCACCGTGCTCCTTGATCGCCTTGACGCCGATGGCACCGTCGCCGTCGCCGCCGGACAGGATCACGCCGACCGCACGCTCGCCCTGGTCTAGGGCCAGGGCGGTCAGGAAAAGGTCGATCGGCTTGGTCTCGCGGCCCGCTGGCTCCAGCGGCGTCAAAGTCAGCCGGCCGCCCGCGATGCCCATGACGAAACCGGCAGGCATGACGTAGACGTGGCCCGGGCGGACCGGCACACCGTCGGTGGCGGCTTCGACCTCGAGCGACGTGAACTGGGCCAGCACGTTCGGGAGCTGGCTTTTATGTCCCCGGCTGAGATGCGTCACGACCACGAAGGCGGCCCTGAGCGTCTCGGGCACCCCTCGGAAGAAGCTCCGCATCGCCTCGATGCCGCCTGCGGACGCGCCGATGCCGACAACTGGAAAGTGGTCCTGGTCCATCACCCCGTTCTGAGCCCCCGGATCGATGCCACCCCGTTCGTCGGGTTTCAGCATCCTGCGTTCTCACCCGTTGTCGAGGCCAACCGCGCGGATCAGTCGTCCCGCGTGGCCTCCTGCACGACGTAGGCTAGGCAGCGGGCCCGCGCTTCGGGACTCTTCAGCCGCGCGAACAGGCGCAGCAACGTCACAACGTGAGCCGGATCACCCATTGCCATCACCGCATTTGCGACGTTGGGGGCCTCATCCGGTTTGTCTGCGAGGAAAGCCGCGACGGGAACACCCAGGGCCTGCGCAATGCGGTCCAGTGCGTCAGTGTCACAGCCGGCCTGCGGATCGTCGCCGTTCATCTGGCACCTCCACTGGCGCTTGCGGGCCGTCGATCAATGCGTTGCGAGCCCGACCGCCTTTGGTCCAAACGCTCTCGCGATGCGACAACCGACATGATGGAGCACCTGACCGAGGAGGTTGCGGGTCAGTACGTCGGGCTCATCTTTCGCGGCCTCGTAGGCGTCGATGAGGCACTCCACGAGATACTGCGAGGGCGCAACGTCGTCGCTGAGCGTCGCTGAGCCAGCCATGGAGTTCGACTGAACCCGTGAGCGCCGGACGAGCTCACTCGATGCATCCAGCGTCCGCCTTGTTTCCTCGGCCGCCGCACGCAATTCGCGGGCAACCTCAAGGCTCCGATCTGCTAGATGGAGGCGGTCATTCATAGGCGTTCCAAACTTCGCAGCACGCCGAAGCGTCGATCGACTTTGGGCTTGACGGGCAATCATGCTCTCAATTTCTAGATGCGGCAAACTTGTGTAAACCGCGGCTCGGTCATCCGACACCTTCCCCGCTCAGCATGAGCGTATCAGAGGTGTCCGCGATGCCGAGGGAGGATCAGCGAACAGATCGCGCCGCGCTTCATCCCGGGTCGCCCATCGTCGCTGATGGACGAGCTCGACCTTGAGTGTGTGGAAGAAGCTCTCCATCGGGGCGTTATCGTAGCAACAGGCGGTCCGACTCATGGACGGCCTGGCCCCCATTGCGGCGAGCTGCTTCCGATAGGCCTCGGCCGCGTACTGGCTGCCGCGATCCGAGTGGCAGATGAGCCCGGCGGCCGGCCGCTGCCGCTGGGCGGCCATCATCAATGCCGCTACGCTCAGCTCAGCGCGCATGTGATCGCGCATCGACCAACCGACGATCTTGCGCGTGGCCAGATCGAGGACGGCGGCCAGATACAGCCAGCCCTCGCCGGTCGGCAGGTAGGTAATATCAGCCAGCCAGACCGTGTCGGGTCGCGCGGCTGAGAAGTCCTGCTTGAGGAGATTGGGCGCGATGGGGAGATCGTGACGGCTGTCGGTCGTACAGGGCCGGAACCGACGCCCCGCCAGGGCACGAATGCCATGCCGGCGCATGAGACGCTCCACCCGCCCGCGGCTGACGGACCGGCCCTCGGCTCGCAGGGCGGCATGCACGCGTGGGGCACCATAGCGTCGGTGGTGAGCGGCATGGATGCGCCGGACGTCGTCCAGGAGTTGGCGATTGGAGGCCGAGCGGGCGCTCTCAGGCCGTGACCGCCATCCGTAGAAGCCGCTGGGTGAGACTCCGAGCACGCGGCACATGAGACGCACCGGCCAGGTCCGCGCATGCTGCTCGATGAAGGCGAAGGTCACTTGGGCATCTCCGCGAAGATGCCGATGGCTTATGGGATGGCCCGCCCCTCACTGAACCATCGTGGCATTCTCCTGCCACGGACACGTGGAGGGATCTGGAATGGCAAAGAGCTCGATCGCCGTGCTGGGTATCGACCTCGGCAAGAACAGCTGCAGCCTTGTCGGTTTCGATGCGGCTGGAGTTGTCGTCCTGCGCCGCCGCGCGCGGCGTGAGACGGTCGTCGGACTGACGGCCAAGCTACCGGCTTGTGTGGTTGGGATGGAGGCCTGCTGCGGAGCCCATCATCTCGGCCGGTTGCTCGTAGCGCAAGGGCACACCGTCCGTCTGATATCGCCGGAGTATGTTCGCCCCTACGTCAAAGCGCAGAAGAACGACGATCGTGATGCCGAGGCGATCGCAGAGGCAGCCACACGCCCGACCATGCGCTTTGTGCCCCTGAAGGAACAGGAACAGCTCGATATGCAGAGCCTGCATCGGGTTCGGTCGCGGCTGGTCAGCATGCGCACCATGCTCATGAACCAGCTCCGCGCGATCTTGCTGGAGCGTGGTCTCACCTTCCCGCAGGGCCGGCGCAAGTTCGAGATGGCAATCGGAGCTCTGATGCAGGACCCTGAGGCGCAGATCGGACCACGCATCCGATCCCTCATCGGAGAGGTCCGCGACGAGTGGACGGACCTCGATCGCCGCATAGCGGCGCTCGATCGCGAGTTCGTCGAGCATGCTCGTGCCGACGAGGCGGCGCGCCGCCTGGTGTCGATCCCGGGCATCGGAACAATGACGGCCACGGCTCTGCGTGCTGCCGTCGATGACGGCAGCACCTTCACGCGTGCCCGTGATCTCGCGGCTTGGCTCGGCCTCGTACCACGCCAGCACACGACGGGCGGCAAGCCGAAGCTGCTCGGCATCAGCAAGCGGGGGAACTCCTACCTGCGCGGGCTCTTCATCCACGGGGCGAGAGCGGCGCTGCCCTCGATGGCTAAAGCTGAGGACGCGACCGGCCAATGGCTGCGAGGTCTGCTGGCGCGGGCGCACTACAACGCCGTGGTCGTCGCGCTCGCCGCCAAGCTCGCTCGGATCGCCTGGGCAACGCTGCGGAAGGGCGTGAGCTTCGAGCGGCAGCCGGAGCCGGCTCACGCCTGAGACATCGCAAACGTCGACCCTAACCGGACTACGAGAGGCCGGCGCGGGTCCATGAGGTCTGCGGGAGGACAGTGAAGATGGCCTTACGGTCGAGCGGCGTTCCGGAAGCCTGGCAAAAAAAGCGGCTCTTCGAGGCCGACGTGCTTATGAGGCCCGGGGCGTGCGGCTCTCCATCTTGGCGGCGGCCACTGCGCCGACATGCCGGATACGTTTGTGCAGACCGGACACAGGCACCTTCACCGACCACCTTGCAGACGGGGCGGGCCATACGTTTTTTTAGTACGTCGCGCTCCATGCGCGTGCGGTCGAGCTCCCGCCGCAGTCGGGCGATCTCGGCGGCCTGATCGGACGGGGACGCAATTGGGCTTGGTGGCGAGGCGCCCGTCGATCCAGCAGACCGCGGCCCGGGTGAGGCCCCGTTCAGCGTGGCACGCCACTGCCTCAGCATCGAGGGCTGGATCCCAAGCTCGGCCGCGACCTGCATCTGTGGCCGGCCGCTGCTCTCCAGCAGGGCGACCGCTTCGCGTTTGAACTCGGGCGTGAACTCTCGTCTCGTCTTCGCCATCCGACACCTTCCCCGCTCAGCATGAGCGTATCAGAGGTGTCCGCGATGCCGAGGGAGGATCACGATTACGTTCGGCTACTTCAGCCGCTGGCGCGACACAGGGCTGTTTGGCCGGATCAACCACCACCTCGTCATGGCTGATCGCGAGCGTGTCGGGCGGGAAGCCTCGCCGTCCGCCGCAGTGCTCGACAGCCAGACCGTCAAAACGATGGAGAGCGGCGGGCCGCGCGGCTACGACGCTGGCAAGAAGGTCAAAGTCCGCAAGCGCCAAGCGCTGGTCGACCTGGATGGGGCGTGCGCTCGTCCGCGATCCGCAGCCTGCCGACGTGCAGGACCGGGACGGAGCAGTTCCGGTGCTGCGCCTGTCGCGTCGGACCTTCCCGTTCATCGCCAAGGCGTTCGCCGATGCAGGCTATGCCGGCGACAAGCCAGCAAGCGCGACGATCATCGCCGTCGAGATCGTGCGCAAGCCACCGGATCAGGTCGGCTTTGCTGTTCATCCACGCCGGTGGGTCGTTGAGAGGTTCTTCTCCTGGATCAGCCGCAACCGACGCCTCTGGAAGGATCCGGAAGCGACCCTCGTCTCCGCACGAGCCTTCCTCTACGCCGCAGCCGTCATGATCCTCGTCAGGCGCCTCGCCCGATTAGCCTGACTTCTCGGACGGACTCTTAGAAATTGCCTTCAGTGGCGGCGATTGGCGCAGATCCATGACTCCCTCCGTCAGCCGGAGCCTGTGTGAAATATTTAATCCGTTCTGACCCTTCAAAAATCCCTTGCTCGCGCCGGCAGTTGGCCGTCAGCGGGACAGCGACAGAGCATTCGATCTACAGCGCATCGCGATAAAACTCGTCGACGCGTTCAAGGTCTTTTTTGATAAGCGCCGAACTGCTTCTCGAACCAGTTGCGAGATCAGTTAGCATCACATCATGGTAGCCCTTGCGGATATACTCGCGAGCTTCTTCGTACGCTGACTGGGTCGTGTTATGTTTTGTGATTACTGCGCCTGTTCTGTTTGCATATGAGACCGTGAAACGTATCAAAGCCATTCTCCTGATGAAGCTAAGACAAGAAGCCCACCGCGGCGTTAGGCCGGGTGGGCTGTGATGGGTCGGTACTTAGGTAATAGGAAGACACGCGAGCGGGCGATCAGTTCCGAAGGCCACAATCCGACTTCGCCATTTAGGCCCGTATTTCTGCACGATGTCGCGAAATAGGACGCCGCTAGTATTGGTGCGATGCGTTCGCTGGCAGCTATCCTGCCGGGCCGCGCTCTGCTGAGGTGCGGGCACGTTGATGCTTTCAGACCCAATAGAGCAGTCAGCGGACCATCGTCAATCTGAGGCTGGCTATGGCTTTACAAAAAATCTCAGGAGTCTCGGTAGTCGCAATATGATCGCCTAGATACCATATTTACAATGTCAGGCAATAAAAGGTGTTTTGCAATGCCCCGCATGTCGCTCAATACTCGCGGACAATTGGTGGCGCCGAGTTCTAAGAAGGGATCGTCGCAAGTAAATGACAATAATATCTGTGACGAAACAGAGGTAAGCCGAGCGAATTTTGGAGAGCGAACCATGAGTTTCAGATCATCGAAGTTGACGCGAGATATTAACCTCAAGGAAAGCAATTTTGTTGGGAAGGTAAGCTCACCCGCAACTCTCCGCGCGTCAAAAGGAGGAACGTCATGCTGAGTCCGGTTGATGCCTTAAAAGAGCTGCGCGACCAGATGGTGATGAACCGCCGAAAAATCGTGGATCAGCAGGAAAGCATCAAAAATGTGCAGGCCGAAATCGAAGCTATAGATCGGGCCGTTGCGGACGAGGAGTCTATCAGCAGGAAGGCCGGCTCCAAAGCTACATAACCATTGCGGGGGTGCGGCCGGATGCGCAAGCTGCTCCACCTCCGCCATCTGCCGCCTATGGCTCTGCACGACCTCGCGGAAGAGGTTGCCGGAAGTTGCGAATGAGCTATCCCAAAGCGATGCGCCACGCTCTCGCCGTCCTCGTTTTACTCTCCGGTCCGGTTCTGGCGGCGGAGCCGATCGTAGGGCGTGCTTCCGTCACGGACGGTGACACGGTGGTGATCCGCAGCACTCGGGTCCGCCTGCACGGCATCGACGCGCCGGAGAGTGCTCAGCTTTGTCAGGACGCTGCCGGCAAGTCCTACCGGTGCGGGCAAGGGGCGGCGCTCGCCCTGGCTCGCCAGATCGGCGAGGCGATTATCTCCTGTGAGCCGCGCGATACTGATCGGTATGGCCGAACCGTTGCGATATGCCGGAAAGGCGACGAAGACCTGAACGCCTGGATGGCGAGCCAGGGCTACGCCACGGCCTACCAGCGTTACTCCCGCGACTACGTCGGGGTCGAGACCACCGCGAGGGCGCTGAAGCGCGGCCTTTGGGCCGGCACCTTCGATCCACCGTCGGACTGGAGGCGCGCCAAGCGCGCCGGCGGCGTGGAGACCCGGCCGGAGATGGAGAAACTCCCGGCCGCTGCTCCGGCGCCCGTACAGACCGCCTGTGCGATCAAGGGCAAAATCTCGCGCAAGGGCGACAAGATCTACCACCTGCCCGGGACGAGGGATTACGACCGGACCGTGATCACCACGGGCTCCGGCGAGCGCATGTTCTGCAGCGAGGACGAGGCGAAGGCGGCCGGATGGCGAGGTGCGCGCGGCTAACCGCGTATTGTCCGCTCGGCCCCGCCCCGATCTGCTCACGGGGCGGGGAGCGTCCGATCTCACCAGCCTTGAACCGGGGTGGCCTACTGATCTGTGATGTCGATGGTAGCCCGCGCCCGCATCACGAGCTTGCCGTCTTCGTCGTAGGCTCGGGCGCTGCACTCTTTCGACCCGTCGATCGCGCATTCGTCGTGGAGGATCGCCGTCAGTGTCCTCCCCAGCAGGGCGCGTAATGCCCCGCGGCCGGATAGCTCGACGCCCTCGACTTCGTGGCCGTTGGTGGTGCTGATGAAGTAGCGTGACACTCACGCCTCCGTGGTCTGATCCCCCACGCGGCAAACCTGGAGTATCGAGAACGGTTCGACGTGCGGAGACGATACGCACAGCCGCCTGGGTTCACGATGACCGACGGTAGGCCGCAGCCAATGCCACGGAAAGCTCCGTCCGCAGGCCACCATCGCCTATGAACCTTCGTTGCCGACGAAGCTTTCGGTGAAGGCTTTGGTCAGAACCGCCAGCATGCCCTGTACCTCGAGGACCCGGATCCGTTGGCCTCGTGCGGCCGCCCACAGGTCTTCTCGCTGATCAGGATCGTTCGTACACGCCGCACACCGGACTACTTCGTCGGCCAGCTGGTTGAGCGAAGTCGCGCAGATCGACAAAGCGACGATTAGGTCGGTCACAGCGTCAGATGCGGGAGCCAGACGTCTCTCGCTGTCGTCGTTCGCCCTGGAAAAGTCGTGCGGTTCCACGTCCAAGCCTCCGAAATTTCGCCAGCTCGAAGCATGCCGCTTAGTCGGTTGTGTACAACCTATATCAATTGCGCGCAATTTTGACTGTAGGCTCGATCGCCGCGGCGCGTGCCGAGATGAGCCGAGAAGCCTGCATCAGCGCTCGGCCCACGAAAAAGCCCGCCGCGGCGAACCGGGCGGGCTTCTCACCAGAGGCCGTAGTGTCAACGCGGCACCCCCGGCTTGGCGTCGGCTGTTGAGACGGACGCCCGAGGAGATGGTGGCGGCCAAAGGGTGAATGAACAACCCCCACGCCGAGCTGCCTCACTCGGCCGCAACAGCAGCCTTCTTCGGCTTGCGGGCGCGCGTGGGCTTCTCGGCCGGTGCAGACGCCGACTCGACCCCTTCTTCCGGCCTCGGGCCTTGGGCGCCTCGGTGATCGTCTCTGCGACCTCCGCCACCTTGGGGGCTGCGTTCCGGCGCAGGTTGCCGAGGCCAGTGTTCTTTGCCAGGGCCGAGCGCATCTCGGAGTAGCTCGGGGCGGTCATCGGGTAGTCGACCGGCAGGCCCCACTTCGCCCGGCACTCGTCCGGGGTGAGGCCCACTTCCCTCAGATGCCGTTTCAGGGTCTTGTACGGTCGGCCGTCTTCGAAGCTGATCAGCGCGTCGTGCGTGATCGACTTCCGGATCTGGCTCGGAGTGGCACGGTCGACCTTAGACTCAGCCGGGGTAGCGGGGTTACTCAATCCACTGAGCGTGCCGTGGATCGCGGACAGAAGCGCCGGCATTTCGGATGTAGGCACAGAGTTCTTCGAGACGGAAGCGGACACGATATCGGCCGTGAGCTCGATTAGGTTGCTCTGATCGGGAGCCAAGGTTGATGTAGCGTCGTCCAATGATGCCTCCTGCGAATTGGGCGGAGACCCACGCAGCAACACCGATGGCGTATCTACGAGATAATATCAGATAACTTTGGATATTGACCGGTTCTAAGATCAGCTGCTTGGTTAAATCGACGCATCAAGGTGGATGCGGCACGACATGTCCGCCTCATTCAAGAGGCTGAAGTTCTGTCACAGCATTTTAGGCCGTGACTGCCCGCGGTGCGGCTTCGCTGATCTAAGAGGTAGGCCAGCGCCGGCAGGGCGCGGGCAGCCGCAAACCATGAAACGAAAGAGCCTCGCGCGGGGGTACCGGCGAGGCTGAAGTCGGGAGGAGCTCGGGCGTCGCAAGCGGCGGCCCAGCGCACGAAAAAACCGCCGCGGCCCGAGCCGGGTGGTTTGAGAGGGTCTACGCTTGGGGATCGGTCTCCGCGCGAGAGACCGCGCAGTTCGGAGCGCTTGAAACGATGAAAGGCGCCCCGGCCGAAGCCAGGGCGCCATGTCGAGATAATGAGCGCTTGGTGCGCCGGTGTTGCAAAACTCAGCGCCGCGTCGGCGCTCTCGCATCCCGTTCCAGCTCGACCAGCTTCTGGAGGTCGGTAGCTCCGCCGTCGCTGCCCGGATGGTGGACGAGGCCCGGCAGTTCTTCGACCAGACCTTCTTCTCCGGCCAGACCGTGACACCTGAGCTGGCGAGCACCGGCACCGGCCTGGTAGCTCGGGCCGTGCAGCATTGTGGCATTCGCGACTGGATCGGGGCCGTGCAACGCTTCGACGACCCCCGTCGCCTGTCCGGACTGGATCTACAACAACCGCAATCAGATCGAGCGCCTCTGGGCCAGGCTTAAGGAATGGCGAGCCGTCGCAACCCGTTACGAGAAAACCGCCGCCAGCTTCATAGGCGTCCTCTCCCTCGCCGCAGCCCTCGACTGGCTCAAGCGATGACACGCCGTAGGACGTCCTGGGCGGCAAACAAGGTCGTGGTGCCGTGGCGCTTGTAGTCGTGGGTGCGCGTCGTGGGCTGCCCCGGCTTCATCGGCAACGGGTCCTGCGTTCGGGCCAGCGCCTGGATCTGCGACTTCTCGTCGACGGAGAGCACCACGGCATGAGCTGGTGGATCGACGTAGAGCCCGACCACATCGCGCAATTTGGCGGCGAAGGCCGGGTCGTTGGAGAGCTTGAACTGCCGCGCCTGATGCGGCTGCAGGCCATGCCCGCGCCAGATCCGCTGCACCGACGAGACGCTGATGGATGTGGCCTGGGCCATGGCAGCTGCCGTCCAATGCGTGGTCTCGCCGGGCGGATCAGCCTGGGTCAGGGCCACCACGCGCGCCGCAACCTCCGGGCCGAGCGGCGGGATGCGGGCTGGCCGTGTCTTGTCGCGAAGGAGCCCAGCGAGACCCTCTCGCGCGAAGCGCTCCTGCCAGCGCCAGACCGCGGTCTTGGACACGGCCGCCTCACGCATGATCGCGTGCGTCCCGAGCCCATCGGCGCTCAGCAGCACGATGCGAGCGCGCCAGACATGCTTCTGCGGCGTATTCCGGTCAGCCACGAGGGCGTCCAGTCGAAGGCGATCCGAAGCAGAAAGCGAGAAGGAGATGCCGCTGTGCATCCCGCCAGACTCGCAGGACACAGCCCAAACCGAAACCCGGGACGGACTCAACCGTTAGGTTTTGACCACTAGACATGCCCGTGCAGGTCAGTGTCGATGGATAGCAGCTCGGCGCGGGCCTATCATGCCCGCCTTGCCCGGCCTCGGAAAGCCGCCGCGCCGGATCGGCGCAGATCGCAGGATCACGGCCCCAACCGCCTGCGGCATTCGGATGCCCGAGGCGCCAATTCCGTTCCGAGCGGGCCGTAGCTGGCGCCACGATGAGCGGGTGACGATTGCCGGGTGGCGTAGATCGCAACTTCTGGCTACGGGTACTTATCACCCCTGCACACACCAATGCGATGAATGACCCAGCCGGGCATGCGCGAAAAGCCGTGTGTGGACGCCCCATCGGATTCAAGGGGGTGTTGGAGAGATTTGTGCGCGCAGGATCAGGTGCTGCCGTGTGTCCGGCCTGTTGATGCAGCCATCATCACGGCTGCTGGCCTGTATGGAGAGCGCGGATCGGGTCCAAGTCGCTTTGGCGCGCTCGAGGCGCTTGGCCATTCACTGGTTTTCCCGACCCCGTCTTCTGACCGTTGCGCCATACCTCTCGGCTGACCTTCCCTGCCTCCCTGACGCCTCAGGCCGTGGCGATCACGCCGTGGCCGGAGCTCTGTAGGAGCCGCCATGGGCCATCAAGGCCCA
>NZ_FOZY01000050.1:0-22435 GCF_900116245.1 Methylobacterium sp. yr668
CCATCTCGAACTCGGCCGTTAAACACGCCAGCGCCCATGGTACTGTGTCTCAAGACACGGGAGAGTCGGTCGCCGCCAGACCCGCCCATCGCAATACTCACACCTTCCCTCGACACGATCCGCGACGCCGAAGGGCCGCTCTCTCCGAGAGCGGCCCTTCGGCGTTTCGCTATTGGCCAGCCCGCCGCGGCCGCCTTACCGCGAAGTCATCTTCCCGCGAGCGTCCCGTAACCGCTCCCGCGCCATCATCCTCGAACCGCGCGTGGCCCATCGCCCACGCGGACGAAGCCGGTGACGGATCTCGCGCCCTCCGAGTCCTCCGCGCGCCGCTTCGGGACGGGTCGAGGTCCGCGGCCTCGGCCCGTCCATCACGACGGGGGAGGGGAGCGGCTTGACCATGTTGATGGAGATACGTTCCCCCGACTCGCGCGGCGCGCTATGGAACGGGGCCATGCGACTGCTGATCATCGAGGACGACCGCGAGGCGGCCGCCTATCTCGTCAAGGCGTTCCGCGAGACCGGACACGTCGCCGACAGCGCGCATGATGGCCTCGACGGGTACGCGCTCGCCCGGGAGGGCGACTACGACGTGCTGATCGTCGACCGGATGCTGCCGAAGCTCGACGGGCTGTCGCTGATCCGGTCGCTGCGCGAGCAGAACGTCGCGACCCCGACCCTGATCCTGTCGGCGCTGGGTCAGGTCGACGACCGCGTGAAGGGCCTGCGCGCCGGCGGCGACGACTACCTGCCGAAGCCCTACGCGTTCTCCGAACTCCTGGCGCGCACCGAGGCACTGGCCCGGCGGCAGGTTGGATCCGGCGCCGCGGAGGAGACGCGCTACCGGATCGGTGACCTGGAACTCGACCGGCTCTCGCACCGGGTGACCCGGGCCGGCCGCGAGATCCCGCTGCAGCCGCGCGAGTTCCGGCTCCTCGAGTACCTGATGCGGCACGCCGGACAGGTTGTGACGCGCACCATGCTGCTCGAGCATGTCTGGGACTACCACTTCGATCCACAGACCAACGTCATCGACGTCCACGTCTCGCGCCTGCGCAGCAAGCTCGACAAGGGCTTCGCGTCGCCGATCATCCACACGGTCCGGGGCGCCGGCTACGTGCTGCGCTACGACGAGGGCGCGGCCGGGTGAGCGAGGTTTGGACCGACGCGCCGATCGCCCGCGAGACCGCGGCGGCGCGTTTCCAGAAGCTGTTCCGCACCACCGCGTTCAAGCTGTCGCTGGCCTACCTCGCGATCTTCGCCCTCTGCGCCTTCCTGGCGCTCGGCTACGTCGCGTGGAACGCCCGCGCGGTGCTCGACGACCAGATCGTCTCCACGATCGACGCCGAGATCAACGGGCTGTCGGAACAGTACAATGCCGGCGGCCTGCGGCGGTTGATCACCGTGGTGGAGCGGCGCTCCCGCGAGCCCGGCGCCTCGCTCTACCTCGTGACCACGGCCGGCGGCGACCATGTCGTCGGCAATGTCGGCTACGTGCCCGCCGCCGTGCTGGCGACGCCGGGCCAGAGCGAGACGCGCTACGGCCGCAACGACGCGGATGCCGAGGCGCACCGGGCGATCGTGCGGGTCTTCACCCTTCCGGGCGGGTTCCGCCTGCTCGTCGGGCGCGACACAGAGGAGCGCGACCGGCTGCGGGCGGTGATCGGGCGCGCCTTCATCACCTCGCTCGCCGCCGTCGTGATCCTCGGGGTGATCGGGGGCTGGCTGGCGGCGAGCCGGGTGCTGCGCCGCGTCGATGCCATGACCCAGACCACCCGCGCGATCATGGCCGGCGATCTCGACGACCGGCTCCACGTGGCCGGGAACGGCGACGAACTCGACCGTCTCGCATCGAGCCTCAACCAGATGCTGGAGCGCATCGGCGAGCTGATGCGCGGCATGCGCGAGGTCTCCGACAACATCGCCCACGACCTCAAGACGCCGCTGACCCGCCTGCGCAACCGTGCCGACGAGGCCCTGCGCCGCGCCTCCACGCCGGAGGAGCTGCGCGCGGCGCTGGAAGCCGTGATCGAGGAAGGCGACGGGCTGATCCGGGTGTTCAACGCCCTCCTGATGATCGCGCGGCTCGAGGCCGGATCCGCCCGGGAGATCCTCGTGCCGCTGGATCTAGGCCAGACGGTCCGGAGCGTCGGCGAACTGTACGACGCGCTCGCCGAGGATCAGGGGCTGACGCTCGCCGTGCACGCGCAGGACGAACTCACGATCGCGGGCAATCGCGAGCTGATCGGCCAGGCCCTGGCCAATCTCATCGACAACGCCCTGAAATACGGGGCCGAATCCGCGGGCGCTGAGACCAGCGTGATGCTCGAGGCGTGGCGCGACGGGGAGTCGATCCGCCTCGCCGTCTCCGATCACGGTCCGGGCATTCCCGAGGCGGAACGGGCCCGCGTGCTCGACCGGTTCGTGCGCCTCGAGGACGCCCGTTCGCGACCCGGCTTCGGGCTGGGCCTCAGCCTCGTCAACGCCGTCGTGCGCCTGCACCACGGGAGCCTGCGGCTCGCCGATAACGGGCCCGGCCTGCGGGTCGAGATCGCGTTCCCGGCCACGCCGCGCCCGCAGCCGGCAGCCGGTGACATCGTGCCCGCACCGCCTCCGGGCGACTCTGTGCCGGCATCCCCTTCCCGCGCTACTTAGGTCGCGACCTGTCCCACCGCGAGCGCGCCGTCCCCGACCGTTCGGCCGGGCGCCCGCGTCCCAGGAGGCTCCATGACTCTCAAGACCAAGACCGCCCTCGTCACCGGCTCGACCAGCGGCATCGGGCTCGCCATCGCGCGCGCCTTCGCGGCGGAGGGGGCCAACGTCGTCCTCAACGGTTTCGGGGACGCGACCGCCATCGAGGAGACGCGGGCCGGGATCGAGAGCGCCTACGGGGTCAAGGCCCGCTACTCGGCCGCCGACATGAGCAAGCCCGACGCGATCGCCGCCATGGTGCGCGAGGCGGAGGAGACCTTCGGGGCCGTCGACGTGCTGGTCAACAATGCGGGGATCCAGTTCGTCTCGCCGATCGAGGAGTTCCCGGCCGCGAAGTGGGAGCAGATCATCGCGATCAACCTGTCCTCGGCCTTCCACACGATGCACGCGGCGATCCCCGGGATGAAGGCCCGGGGCTGGGGCCGGATCATCAACACGGCCTCGGCCCACTCGCTGGTGGCCTCGCCGTTCAAGTCGGCCTACGTGGCGGCCAAGCACGGGATCGCGGGCCTGAGCAAGACGGCGGCTCTGGAACTCGCGCCCCACAAGATCACGGTGAACTGCATCTCGCCGGGCTATGTCTGGACGCCGCTCGTGGAGGCGCAGATCCCCGACACGATGAAGGCCCGCGGCCTCACCAAGGAGCAGGTGATCGAGGACGTGATGCTGAAGGCGCAGCCGACCAAGGAATTCGTGACCGTCGACCAGGTGGCCGCGCTGGCGGTGTTCCTGTGCTCCGACGCGGCGAGCCAGATCACCGGCGCCAACATCAGCATGGACGGGGGCTGGACCGCGCAGTAGCGCGCCCGGCCTCGACAGGCGCGCCTCGTACAAGGGTCGGCCCCGCCCGCGCCCGGGCGGGGCCGCTCCCGGTCAGCGGCGGCCGTGGACCAGCAGGGCGAGGCCGTAGCCCACCGCGCCCGCGATCAGCAGCGCGACCAGGGGATTCTCCTCCACCCGGGCGCCGACCGCGCTGCGCCCGTCGCGCAGGTACGAGCCGCCCCGCTGGTAAACGTCCTCCGCGACGTCGCCGGCGCGCTCGTAGGCGTCGCTCGCGTAGTCACCGGCGCGGTCGGCGATGTCCCGGGCCCTGTCCTTCACCTGACCGTAGACGTTCTGCGCCTGGCCCTGGGCCTCGCGGAAACGTCCCTCGACCGAGTCGCGGTTCGAGCCGGCGAGATCGCCGGCCGCGCCCTGAACCTTGCCGACGGCCTCCTTGGCGCCGCCGACGATCCGATCCGTATCCACCATGGCACTCTCCTGGACGTGAGCGCGGCGTCGCGACACGGGCGCCGCTCGTTACGCCGTCGTCCACCGAACGCGCGAGATGGCGTTTGTGCCCCCGATCACCGCGAAATTGTGCGCCTTCGGCCTGCGCGGCGGCCGGGACCGGTCAGAGCCCGATCAACTCGGCGATGGCCGCCGCGCCGGCCGCCGGGGAGGTCTCACCCCGGGCGACGCCGGCCTCCGCCTCGGCCGTGCGGCGGCTGACCTCCGGGGAGCCGACGAGGCGCTGGTGCAGGCGCTCGTCGACGAGCGCCCACATCCACTTCACGTCCTGGGTCCGGCGCTTCGCCTGGATCTCGCCGGTGGCCGTGAGCTTCTCCCGGTGATCGACGATCTTCGCCCACATTGCGTCGAGACGCAGGTTGTGGAAGCCCGAGATCGTCACGACCGGCGGCGTCCAAGTGGCCGAGGCCGGGGTGAGGATGTGCAGCGCCGCCCGGTACTCCGACGCCGCCGCGTTGGCGCGCTGCTCGGCCTCTCCCGCATCGGCCTTGTTGACCGCGATCATGTCGGCGAGTTCGAGGATGCCTTTCTTGATCCCCTGCAGTTCGTCGCCTGCCCCGGGCAGCATCAGCACGAGGAAGAAGTCGGTCAGGTCGGCCACCGCCGTCTCCGACTGGCCGACGCCGACCGTCTCGACGAGGATCACGTCGAACCCCGCGGCTTCGCAGAGCAGCATGGTCTCGCGGGTCTTGGCCGCGACGCCGCCGAGCGTGCCCGAGGAGGGGGAGGGGCGGATGAACGCCCTGGGGTCGTGCGACAGCCGCGCCATCCGGGTCTTGTCGCCCAGGATCGAGCCGCCGGTCCTCGAGGAGGACGGGTCGACCGCGAGCACCGCAACCTTGTGACCGGCCTCCGTCAGGTTCGACCCGAGGGCGTCGATGGTGGTCGACTTGCCGACGCCGGGTACGCCGGTGATGCCGACGCGGATCGCCCGGCCGGTCTCGGGCAGGACCGAGTCGATCAGGTTCGCCGCCAGCGCCCGGTGATCGGCGCGCTTGGACTCGGCCAGCGTGATGGCCCGGGCCAGAGCGGCGCGGTCGCCGCGCAGCAGGCGCTCGCGGAGACTCTCGATGTCGATGGACGGCGTCATGCTCCCTTCATGGCCGCGGCGACGGCCGCCGTCGAGGGGGAGAGCATCGGGGTCGGGGGATCGCCGGCCTGTGTCCTGCCCACCACAAGCCCGGCCGTGCCCGCTATTCACGCCGCGTCGCGTCGCTCGTGCCCCGCGATGGTCACGATCCTGGGCAACGGAAGGCGTCCCGCCCGAGCGTAACCGGATCATGTCGAGCCAGATCGTCTCACGCCGCATCCTTCTTCGCTTCGGAGCGCTCGCGGGCGCCGCGGGCGTCGCCCCGTCGCTCGGCGCCTGCGTCACCGACGACCTCGGGTCCGGGGCGGCGCTGCCCGAGAAGCAGTCGGCCCTCGACGTCATGCCGGTGCTGCTGGTCGCCACGACCCGCAAGCCCGTGGGCAACCCGCCCCGGCCGCCGTATTTCAGCAGCGACCGCGGCCGCGGCCTGAGCTTCGCCGAGGTGCGCCTGTCACCGCCCGACCGCTCGCTGCTCGGCAAGGTCTCGTCCGTCATCACCGGCGACTGGACCATCGGCGCGGTTCCGAAATCCGAATCCGGACCGGGCGCCGCCGAGGCCTTCGCCCAGGCGGCCCTCGGACGCGACGTGCTGATCTACGTCCACGGCTACCGCGAATCGTTCGAATCGGCCGCGGTCAGCGCCGCCCGGCTCTCGGACGGGATCCGGTTCCGCGGCGTCTCCGGCCTGTTCACGTGGCCGTCGGCGGCCGCGACCCTCGATTACAATTACGATCGCGAGAGCGCCCTCTGGTCGCGCGACGCCTTCGAGGACCTGCTGAAGGCGCTCGCCGCCTCGCCGAGCGGCGGCCGCATCAACATCGTCGCGCACTCGATGGGCACGCTCCTCACCCTCGAGACCCTGCGGATGCTCCGCGCCGAGGCGGGCGAGGCGGCGATGTCGCGGATCGGCGCCGTGGTGCTGGCCGCCCCCGACATCGACTTCGACCTGTTCTCCAACGGCGTCGCCCGCATGGGACCCGACGTCTCGAAGATCACCGTGATCTCCTCGACCAA
This sequence comes from Methylobacterium sp. yr668, assembly GCF_900116245.1. Taxonomy (NCBI): domain Bacteria; kingdom Pseudomonadati; phylum Pseudomonadota; class Alphaproteobacteria; order Hyphomicrobiales; family Methylobacteriaceae; genus Methylobacterium; species Methylobacterium sp. yr668. Next base: position 6,104 of record NZ_FOZY01000050.1, read on the forward strand.
CGACCGGGCGCTCGAGCTCTCCGCCGCGCTGGCGGGGGGCGTGCGCGCCGGCGCTGCCGATCGCGCCAAGCTCGAGGCGCTCGGCGTGCGCGTCGCCGACGCCTCCGATTACGGCGGCGGCCTGATCAACCACGATCTGTTCCTCTCGAACCCGGACGTCCAGGGCGTGGTCAAGCGCGCTATCGCCCGCGGCGCCGGCGTCTGACGCTCACCCGGTCCGGGTCGCCATGCTCTGCGGCGGCAGGGGCTCCTCCGGCAGGACCGGCGCGTCGCCCGACGCGTCCAAGTGGTCGATCCGGTCGGCCCAGACCCGGAAGCCCACCAGGGGATTCGGTCCGAACGTGTGGGTCAGCGGCACGTCCGCGGCGTCCCGGCCGTACGCGACCATGACCCGGCCGATCCGCGGGCTGTTGTTGCGCGGGTCGAACACGTGCCAGGCGCCGCCGAGGTAGACCTCCATCCAGGCCGCGAAGTCGCCCGCCGGGTGCGGCTCGGGCTCGCCGATGAAGCTGATATAGCCGGTGCAGTACCGGGTCGGGATGTTCAGGGCGCGGCAGAACGCGACGGCCAGGTGGGTGAAGTCCCGGCAGACGCCGCGCCCGCCCGCGTAGGCGTCCGCGGCCGTGCGGTCGCGATGGGCGAACTCGTAGCCGAACACGATGTGGGCGTGGACGAAGTCGCAGACCGCCTGCACCCGGGCCCAGCCGGGCTCGGTATGGCCGAAGAGACGCCACGCCGCGTCGGCCAGCAGGTCGGACTCGCAGTAGCGGCTGGGGAGCAGGAACACGATCGTCTCGGCGGGCAGCGCCTCGATCGCGTGCTGCGCGGCCTCCGGGTGCGCCGGATCGGGCCTCCCGCTGTCGCGGATCACGGCGTCGGTCCCGACGGTGAAGTTGCCGGCAGGCGCGGTCAGCCGGCCGCACAGGTTGCCGAAACCGTCGCGGTAGATCGCCACCGGGACGGGCGGATCGGTCCGGAGCGTGTCGGGCGCCTCCAGGGCGGCCGCCCCGGAGGGATGCACGTTGAGCATCACCACCATGGGCACGGGGTAGGGGAAGGCGTAGCGCATCTCGCAGCCGAGCCTGATCCGCATGCGCGGGTGATCCTTCGTGTTCGAGACTGTGGCCGCCCTGATGGGCGCAGGATCCGTGCCGCGCCGAATCGTGCGGGTCGGGCCGCGACGGGCTTGGCGGCCGTCTGCTTCACCCCTACAGCATCCCCGCGCGACGCTCGTGTCAGACGGACGAAACCGAGACGTTTCTTCCCGGGGCAGCGCGTCGCACCCGTGCGCCAGCCCGCTGGCCGGGCGCGCCTGAGGACGGTTACGAGAGGGATGCCGGCCATGTTCACGCTCGAGATCGACGGCACCGCCGTTGCGGTGATCAACAGCGACGAGGCGTCCGCCAAGGACCTCTTCACCTGTGACGGCTTCAAGGAAGACATCCGGACCATGACGACCGGCGGGAAGCCGGTCTGGAACGGCACGTCGGCGCTCACGGTCCGGGCCGCCACCGAGGACGAGGTCGAGATTTTCGAGGACGCCCTCGCCGAGGACGACGGCGAGGGTGTTTTCGTCGAGGATCCGCGCCACACCGGCTCCGATTCGGACGACGAGGACGAGGCCGACATCGTCTTCCTCGTGGATATCGACGAGGACGAGGACGAGGCCGACGCCTGAGCGCGGCTGAACCTGACCGCCTCCCGGGCGGTTTCCGATCCGATCTGGATCGGAAACCGGGAGGACGGCATGGCTGACAGCAGACGGATCGTCGACGCGCTCGTGCGGTCGAGGCGCGGCGGGCTCGCCGCCGGTGCCGCCCTCGGCGGACTGGCGCTGATCGGCGGCCTCGCCTACCGGGCGCTGCGCGGGGCGCCCCCGCCCGAGGCCGGGGGCCCGGACTTCACGAAGGTCGACGAGGACGAGGCCCGGCTGATGCTGCGGGCCATGGTGGCGGCCACGACGGCCGACGGGATGGTCGACGCCGCGGAACGTAGGCGCCTCGACGCCGCCGTGGCGGAGGCGGGCCTCGATCCCGACGGTCGAGCCTGGCTCGAGCGCGAGCTCGCGGACCCGGCCGACGTCGACGCGATCGCCGACCGGGTCGCGGATCCCGACGCGGCGGCGCGGATCTTCGCGGCGGCGCGACTCGCCATCGAGCCCGACACGCTCCAGGAGCGTCAGTTCCTGAAGATGCTGGCCGAGGCCCTCGACCTGCCCGCGGAGGCGGTCGAGCGTGTCGAGCGCGACATCGGAGCCTGACTGGCAACCTGCCCGAAGGGCGGATCTCCCACGGCGGCCGAGCTTCGTGCTAGGCTCCCGCGCGACGACGGGTCCGGAGGACGGCCCGCGCGCGGGAGGACGGGACATTTCATGGCAGGACTGTCAGTGCCCGCGCCCGGGCGCGCCCGCCGGCGGGCCTGCGCGCTGGTCGCAGCCATGCTGATCGCCGGCGGCTCCGCGCGCGCGGCCGATCCGGCCGCCGGCCCCCTGACGATCGCCGAGCAGGGCAGCTTCTTCGTCGGCGGCCGCGACGTCCAGTCCGACACGCTCTCGACGCTGCCGGCCTACGCGCCGTCGGGCACGATCAGCGTCGACCAGATCTACGTCCGCTATCAGGTCCCGGTGAATGCCGGACGGCCGCCGCTGGTCCTGATCCACGGCTGCTGCCTCACCGGCAAGACCTGGGAGACGACGCCCGACGGGCGCATGGGCTGGGACGAGTATCTCGTCCGGCGCGGCTTCCCGACCTACGTGATCGATCAGGCCTGGCGCGGCCGCTCGGCGGCGAGCCCGGCCCAGATCAACGCCGTGAAGACGGGGCAGGCCGACCCCAAGACGCTGCCGGCCGTGTTCTCGGCCGGGCGCGAGCCGGCCTGGGCGATCTTCCGGTTCGGGCCGGAATACCCGAAGGTGTTCCCCGGCATGCAGTTCCCCCTGGAGGCCCAGGGGGAGTTCTGGAAGCAGATGGTCCCGGACTGGTCGGCCGCCCTGCCGGTGCCGAACCCGACCGTGCCGGCCCTGTCGGAGCTCGCCAAGCGGCTCAAGGGCGCGGTGCTGATCTCGCACTCGCAGTCGGGGATCTACCCGTTCCAGACCGCCGCCCTCGATCGAACTGGCCTGCGCGCCATCGTGGCCATCGAGCCGGCCGCCTGCCCGGACCCGGCCAAGGACGACCTCGCGCCCTACAAGGACCTGCCGATCCTCGTCCTGTTCGGCGACTACGTCGACGCCTCGCCCCGCTGGGCGCCGCGGCTCAAGCAGTGCCGCAGCTTCGTGGCGGCCGCCAACGCCGCGGGCGGCAAGGCGGAGCTGATCCTGCTGCCCGAGATCGGCATCCACGGCAATTCGCACATGCTGATGCAGGACAAGAACAGCCTCGACATCGCCGACTGGCTGGTCGGCTGGATCGACAAGCGGGCGCCCGGCAAGTCCTGAGGCGTGCCGGTCGAACCGGTGTGCGTTCAAACGGTTCGGTCGCCACAACCGTCATCGCGAGCGCAGCGAAGTGACCCAGGACGGCCCGGCCTCGGCGGTCGTCGCGGCGACTGGATCGCTTCGCCGCCCTCGCGAGGACGGCGGCGCGGATGATGGCGTCCCTGCCGAGGTCGGCGACGGGGCGTCTTCTCAGCCCGGCCTGTGCGTGCTGAGGAACGTGCCCATCCGCTCCAGCGCCCGCCGGATGTTCTCGGCCGAATTGGCGTAGGACAGGCGGAGGTAGCCCTCGCCGTGGACGCCGAAATCCGGACCGCCGATCACCGCCACGCCCGCTTCCTCCAGGAGGGTCGAGGCCAGGGCCTTCGCCTTCCAGCCGGTCCGGGCGATGTTCGGGAAGGCGTAGAACGCGCCCTTGGGCGCGATGCAGGAGACGTTCGGCAGGGCGTTCAGCCCGTCGACCACGATCGCCCGGCGCCGGTCGAACTCGGCGACCATCTCGGCCACGCAAGCCTGCGGTCCGTCGAGCGCCGCGATTCCGGCCCACTGGGTCGCCGCGTTGACACAGGAATGCGCGTTGACCGCGAGCTTGCGCGCCGCGTCGTAGAGCGGCTTCGGCCAGACCGACCAGCCGAGCCGCCAGCCGGTCATCGCGTAGGTCTTCGACGCGCCGTCGAGGTAGACCAGCCGGTCGCGGATCTCGGGATATTTCAGCAGCGAGTGGTGGGTCTCGCCGTCGTACGTCATGGTGCCGTAGATCTCGTCCGACAGCACCGCGACGTCGGGGTGCTCGGCGAGGCCCTTCACCAGGGCGTCGATCTCGGCCTTCGGCGTCACGCCGCCGGTGGGGTTGGCGGGCGAGTTGACGATCAGCAGCCGCGTCTTCGGCGTGATCAGCGCCAGGGTCTCGGCCGCCGAGAAGGCGAAGCCGTTCTCCTCGCGGATCGGCACCGGCACGGGCGTCGCCCCGGTGAACTCGATCATCGAGCGGTAGATCGGGAAGCCGGGGTCCGGATACAGGATCTCGGTCCCGGGCGCGCCGAACATCAGGATCGCCATGAACATGGTGACCTTGCCGCCCGGCACGATCATCACGGAATCCGGCGAGACCTCGACGCCGTGGCGGCGGTGGATGTCGCGGGCCACCGACTCGCGGAGCTGCGGGATGCCGACAGCCGGCGTGTAGCCGTGGTGTCCGTCGCGCAGGGCCTTGATCCCCGCCTCGACCACGTGAGCGGGCGTGGGCATGTCCGGCTGGCCGATGCCGAGGTTGATCACGTCCCGACCCTGCGCGGCGAGGGCCTGGGCCCGCGCCAGAACCGCGAAGGCGTTCTCCTCGCCGATGCGCGAGAAGGCCGGGACCACGTGCAGCATCGCGCCCTCCGGGCGGTGGGACGTCAGTGCTTGGACCGCTCCGAGAGCTTCATCGCGCCGAACGACATCGCCGCGGCGATCGCGCCCAGGATCACGAAGGTCTTCACGGAGGCGTAGAACAGGTCCGGGTTGATGCCCTCATCGGTGTAGAGCACGAGCCCGATGGCCGCGAGCGGCAGCGAGATGAGGGCGAAGAGCGGGACGAGCGGGTTCATGTTCGGCACTCGGGATCCGGCGCGCGGCTGACCGCGGCCCTGGGAAAGCGCCCCTGCATATCACCGCGCTGCGAAGGTTGGGACCCCGCGAGCTGCAGTTTTTCGCCGGCTCGCCCGAACGCTCATGGATGCGCAATCATTTCGCGCAACAGTGGCGTCTCCGGGAGGGCGGACACGTATGCGTTGGGCATCGGTCGATTCGAAAGGCAAGGGAGCGGGGAGTTCAGGCTCCAGATCCTCCAGCGTCGAGACGCTGGCGCTCCATATCGGGCGGCTGCTGCGACATCCCGCCTACCGGCGCGAGTCGGTCGTGAGCCCGCTCCTGCGGCGCCACCTGCCGTTCGAGGCCGGCTACGCCTGGAACGGCGAGGCCGGCCTGCGCGCCAGGCTGACGAGCGCCGCCCTCGACGAGGCGAGCATGGATCACCTGATCCGCAACGTGCAGGCCGAGTTCCTGCGCCTGCGCCGGCCCGCCGATACCTGAAGCCGGATCCGGCTCAGGCCGGGACCCGGACGGTGGCCCGCAGGCCACCGAGCGGGCTGTCGTGCAGGGTTATGTCGCCGCCGTGGGCCCGGGCGATGTCCCGGGCGATCGACAGGCCCAGCCCGGAGCCGCCGGCATCCTGGCGGGCGTCGTCGAGCCGCACGAACGGCTTGAACACGTCCTCGCGGCTCTCCGCCGGAATGCCGGGCCCGTCATCGTCGATCGAGACGAGGAAGGTCCGGGCCTCCAGCCGGCCGGAGATCGCCACCGTCTCGCCGTAGCGGACGGCGTTGGCGGCGAGGTTGAACAGGCAGCGCCGGAAGGCGCCGGGCCGCACCGTGACCTCGGGCGCGCCGGCGAGATCGACCGCGGAGACGTGGGCGCCGAGGCGCTCGACGTCGGTCCGCAGGTCCTCCAGCAGGGCGCGCATGTCGGTGGGCGTCGCGGGCTCGGCCGAATCGCCCCGCGCGAAGGCGAGGTAGCCCTCCAGCATCCGGCTCATCTCGTCGACGTCGCGGCTGAGATCCTCGATCTCCTCGGTCTGCTCGATCAGCGCCAGGGACAGGCGGAACCGGGTCAGGATGGTGCGCAGGTCGTGGCTGACGCCGTTCAGCATCGTCGTGCGCTGCTCCATCGCCCGCTCGATGCGCCGCTTCATCTCGATGAAGGCGTGGCCAGCCTGACGCACCTCGCGGGCACCGCGGGGCCGGAACTCGATCTCCCGCCCCTTGCCGAAGCCCTCCGCCACGGCCGCGAGCCGCAGGATCGGCTTGATCTGGTTGCGCAGGAACAGGATCGCGACGCCGAGCAGCACCAGCGACGAGCCGATCATCCACACGAGGAAGATGTGCGAGTTCGACGCGTAGGCCTGGCTGCGCCGGGCGGTGATGCGCATCACCCCGTCGGGGATCGCCACGCGGATCTCGATGAGGTTCGAGCGCCCGACCGTGTCGATCCAGAACGGTCTTCGGATCTGGCGCTTGATCTCGTCGGACAGGGCCTCGTCGAGGATCGAGAAGAACGGGCGCGGGCCCGGGGGCGGCAGCTTGGCGCCCTTGAGGATGTCGAGGTCGAGGTTCAGCCGCTCCCCGGCGATGCGCGCGAGGGTCTCGGCATCCTTGTCCTGCGGGTAGCTCTCGTAGATGTCGATCAGCGCGGCGACGTCCGCCGTGACCGCCGCCGACAGGCGCTTGGTCACGAGCTGCCAGTGCCGCTCCATGAAGGTGTAGGCGATCACCGACTGGAGCAGGACCACCGGCGCGATGATGATGATCAGCGAGCGGGCGTAGAGGCCCTTCGGCAGGACGTCGCCGATCGCCCGGCTGACGCGCTTCCACAGGCGGCGCGGGGGCGAGCGCGGCGGCTCCTTGCGGAGCGCCCGGGCGAGGGCGGGATCCGGGGCGTTCATGGGGCTGGGCGCCGGGGCCGGGCCCATCGGGCGAGAGGGGCCTCGGTTTCAGCGAAACGTCCACCCCACGCCCTCATCCTGAGGGGGCCGCGCCAGCGGGCCTCGAAGAAGGGCTCCAGGGATCGCGCGGCCGGCTGGAGGGCTCCTTCGAGGCCTCCGCTGCGCTCCGGCACCTCAGGATGAGGCTGTGGTTTGGACATGCCGGACACTAATCGGGGCGCCGTCTCCGCGAAAGATCGTGGGTGCAGAGTATGGCCGACCGACGATCTCGGCCAATGTTTCCTGACGCTCCCTTCAGCATGAGGGCTTCTTGCACCGCGGCAGGCGGGCCATACCTGTGAGGGGCGGGGGGCGCCCGCCGGCCGAAAGTCCACGAGGCCATGCTCAGCACAGACACAGACATCCTCTCCGCCGCCCAGTCCTGGCGGCGCGACGGCCGCGCCGTGGCCCTCGCCACGGTGATCGAGACCTGGGGCTCGGCCCCCCGACCGGTGGGCAGCCACCTCGTGGTCGACGGCGAGGGCAATTTCCTCGGCTCCGTCTCCGGCGGCTGCGTCGAGGGCGCGGTGATCACCGAGGCGATCGAGGTGATCGAGGCGGGCGCGCCGCGCGTCCTCGAATTCGGCGTCGCGGACGAGACCGCGTGGCGCGCCGGCCTGTCCTGCGGTGGCCGGATCCGGGTCTTCGTCGAGCGGGTCGACTGATGCGCGGCGACGTCCTGGCAGCGCTCAACGACGCGCGGGCCGCGCGCCGCGCCGCGATCCTCATCACCGACATCGCCGACGGCGCGCAGCGCCTCGTCGGCGAGGACGCGATCGCCGCCGATCCCCTCGCCGACGTGCTGGCGAAGCACCTCGCCTCCGGCAAGAGCGGCCTCGTCGAGGCGGGCGGGCGGACCCTGTTCCTGACCGTGCAGGTGCCGCCGGTGCGGCTCGTCGTGGTCGGCGCGGTCCACATCTCGCAGGCCCTGGCGCCGATGGCCGCGGGGCTCGACCTCGCGCTCACGGTGATCGACCCGCGCACCGCCTTCGCGACGCCCGAGCGCTTCCCCGGCACCCCGCTGGTCGCCGAATGGCCGGACGCCGCCCTCGGGACCAGCGTGCCGGTCCTCGACCGCTACTGCGCCCTCGCGGCCCTGACCCACGATCCGAAGATCGACGATCCCGCGCTGAAGGCGGCGCTGACGGCCGAGTGCTTCTACGTGGGCGGCCTCGGCTCCCGGAAGACCCACGCGGCGCGCGTCGCGCGGCTCACCGAGGCCGGCTTCACGCCGGCGCAGATCGGCCGGATCCGCGCGCCGATCGGCCTGCCCATCGGCGCCGTGAGCCCGGCCGAGATCGCCCTGGCGGTGCTCGCCGAGATCGTCGCCGCCCTGCGCCGCGTGCCCCGCCCGGAGGTCGCGTGAGGTTCGGAACCGTCCCGGTCGCGGACTCGGCCGGGCTGATCAGCGCGCACACGGTGCGGCGGGCCGACATCACCCTGCGCAAGGGCGCCGTCATCGCCGCGGAGGCCGCCGCCGGCCTGGCGCGCGCCGGCCTGTCGGAGATCGTGGCGGCCACGCTCGAGCCCGGCGACGTCGGCGAGGACGCCGCCGCGGCGCGGCTCGCCGCGCGCCTGCGCGGGCCGAACCTGCGCGTCGAGGCGCCCTTCACCGGCCGCAGCAACCTGTTCGCCGAGACGGCGGGGGTGCTCACCCTCGATCCGGCCCGGATCGACGCGGTCAACGCCGTCGACGAGGCGGTGACGGTGGCGACGCTGCCGCGCTTCCGGCCGGTGGTCGAGGGTGAGATGGTCGCCACGGTGAAGATCATCCCCTACGCCGTGGCGGGCGCCGTGCTGGCCCGGGCCTGCGCGGCCGCGGAGGGCGACGTCCTCGGGGTGGTGCCGTATCGCCGCCGCCGGGTGGCCGTGGTCTCGACGCGCCTGCCGAGCCTCAAGGAGACGACGATCGACAAGACCCTCCGGGCCCTGGCCGACCGCCTCGCGCCCGCGGGCGCGGCGATCGTGGCCGAGACCCGGGTGCCCCACACCGCCGCCTCCGTGGCGGCCTCCCTGGCGGAGATGATCGACCGCGCCGGGGCCGACCTCGTGGTGGTGTTCGGCGCCTCGGCGATCGCCGACCGGCGCGACGTCATCCCGGCCGGCATCGCGGCGGCGGGCGGCCGGGTCGACCATCTCGGGATGCCGGTCGACCCCGGCAACCTGCTCCTCGTCGGCGCCCGCGGCGGCGTGCCGGTGATCGGCGCGCCGGGCTGCGCCCGCTCGCCCAAGGAGAACGGCTTCGACTGGATCCTCCACCGCCTGCTGGCGGACCTGACCGTGACCCGGGCCGACATCGTCGCCCTCGGCGTCGGCGGCCTGCTGATGGAGATCGTCTCGCGCCCGCAGCCCCGCGCCGGCGGCGCGGCCGCGGCGGACGAGCCGGATCCGGGGGCGGAGGACCGGGATGCTTGAGATCGGCACGATCCTGCTCGCCGCGGGCCTCGGCAGCCGGTTCGGCGCCGCGCCGAAGCTGCTCGCGCCCCTCGACGGCCGGCCGCTGGTGCGCCACGCCGCGGAGGCGGCCCTCGGCGCCCGGCCCCGGCCGGTGGTCGCCGTGCTCGGCGCGCACGCGGCGGCGGTCCGGGACGCGCTGGCGGGGCTCGACCTCGTCCGCGTCGACAATCCGGACTACCGCTCCGGCCTCGCGAACTCGCTGCGCGCCGGCCTCGCGGCGCTGCCCGCCACCTGCACGGCCGCCATCGTCGTGCTGGGCGACATGCCGCGCGTCACCGCCGCGCATCTCGACCGCCTCGCCGAGGCCTTCGCGGAGGCCTCCGCGGGCGCCTTGGAGCCGCCGGCGGCCGTGGTGCCGGTGCAGGCCGGCCGGCGCGGGAACCCGGTGCTGCTCAACCTGCGCCGCCTCGGCCCGGACATCGCCCGCCTCGCCGGCGATCACGGGGCCGGGCCGCTCCTGAAGGGTCGGCCGGACGTGCTGGAGATCCCGGGCGACCCGGCCACCGCCCTCGACGTCGACACGCCGGACGCGCTGGCCGCGCTGCGCGGTCAGCGCCCCGCCGAGACGCGCCCGCGCGCGGCCTTCGCCTCGGCCCGGCACCGGTCCGAGCAGTAGCGGACCTCGTCCCAGACGCGCTCCCACTTCTTGCGCCACGCGAACGGGCGGCCGCACTGGGCGCAGATCTTCTCCGGCAGATCGCCCTTGCGGCGCATCGGCGGCATCGCGGCTCCTCCCGGCCTATCCGGGCCGGCGCGCGTCGGGGCCGGTCCCGGCCGCCCGGCGCAGGCGCGCGTCCAGGACGTGGGCGAGGCCGAGCATGATCGCGATCCCCCCGACATTGACCGCGATCTGCAGCGGCCAGGTGGGGTCGAAGGTCCGGTAGAGGATGCGGCCGATCAGCGCCGCCAGGCATCCGGCGGCGAAGATCTCCAGCGAGTGCCGCCCGCAGGCGTCGACGAGGCGCAGCCGCCGCCACCGGCTCGCGCGGCCCACGGCGGGCGCGCTGAACAGCAGGTAGGCCAGCGCCAGCATGTTGATCAGGCGCAGGGGCGCGACGTGGCTCTTGTCGGGCGGCCCGATCGCCAGCGGCCGGAGGTCCGGAAGCCCCCACTCCGCCCAGGACCCGCCCTGCAGGAACGCGAAGGCGAGGTAGGCCGCGGCCGCCGCCACGGCCCAGCCGCGCCGCGGCAGCAGGCCGTCATGGGCGCGGACCGTGACCGCGAGCGCCGCGCCGATCACGAACAGGAACTGCCACGCGAAGGGGTTGAAGTACCACCCGTCATCCACCGCCGCGGCGTTCGGGAGGTTCAGCTGGTGATCGACGTTGGCGGCGAGCCAGAGGGCACCCGACAGGCCCAGCACGCCCCAGATCCCGCGCCGCATCCCGAGATAGATCAGCGGGAACAGCGCCAGCAGCAGGATGTAGAGCGGCAGGATGTCGAGGTAGTTCGGGAGCGCGTTCAGCGCGAGGCCGCGCAGCAGGCCCGGCAGCAGCCCCATCTGCAGCAGCGGCGCGACGCCGAATCGCGGCGTCAGGCCGGTGAGGTCCATCCAGATCCGGACGATGACCAGGGTCGCGAGCAGCAGCCCGGCCTGGAACAGGTAGATGCGCAGGCAGCGCTTGGCGATGCGCGTGAGCGCCGTCCGGATCCCGGCGCGCCGGAACAGCCCGCCGTAGGCGATCATCGACGAGTAGCCGGCCAGCAGCACGAAGATCTCGGCCGCGTCCGAGAACCCGAAATTGTGCAGCGTCAGCAGGGCCGGCGCGTTGCGCGGGATGTGGTCGATGAAGATCGTCAGGAGCGCGAGGCCGCGGATGACGTCGACCCGCGCGTCGCGCGCGGGCTTCGCCGGCCGTGCCTCCGCGGGCGGTGGGGGGAGCGCCCGCGGTTCCGCGGCGCCGGGCCGTTCGAGATCGTCGAGGCGCGTCACTCAGCCCATCACCGTGGCGCTCTCCGTCCGGACGCGGAGCGGCCGGGGCCGCGGTGCAACCATAGCGCGCCGGCCGCCCGAGGCCCCGCCGATCACGCGCCTTTGTTCGGATGTGCACAACGGCGGGGTCGCACCGATGATCCGCCCGCCGCGGCGGCCGTTGGCCGCGCCGCCCCCTCGCGTCGCGGCAAGGCGCGGTATAGACGCGGCCGACGATCCCGGTTCCCGGCGCCTGCGCCGGCACGGGGCGCGTCGCTGGGTTCGTGGCAGGGTTGAGGGCAAGGGACATGCGCGTCCTCGTCACCGGAGCGGGAGACTATCTCGGCCGCCGCCTGCTCGAGGCGCTGCGTCGGGACCTGCCGCCGGGCAGCCCCATCCTCGGCCTCGACCGGAGCCCGCCACCGCCCCTCGACGGCGTGACGCTGAGGGCCGTGGACCCGTTCGACGCGCGCGAGCTCGCCGAGACGGTCGCGGCCTTCGACCCCACCTGCGTGTTCCACCTCGCGGCGCTGGCCTCGGTGGCGCAGTCGAGCGAGACGCCGTCCTACGCCTGGCGGGCGGAACTGCTCGGCACCCTCAACCTCGCCGAGGCGGTGGCGCGGACCCGCGCGGCGCTGGTCTTCCTCAGCTCCACGGTCGTCTACGGCGAGGTGTTCCGCGCCTGCCCGCGCCCGGACGAGAGCGTCACGCCGCGCCCCGACACGATCTCGGGCCGGACCAAGAACGCCTGCGAGTACATCCTCCGCGACGTGCTGGCGAATGCCCGGATCAAGCATCTCGTGCTGCGGCCGTCGAACTACATCGGGGCCGGACAGAGCGAGACCTTCGTGGTCGCCTCCTTCGCCGGTCAGATCGCCCGCATCGAGCGGGGGCTGGCGCCGCCGAGCCTGGAGGTCGGCGACCTCTCGGCGGGGCGCGACTTCCTCGACGTGGCCGACGTCACCGCGGCGTGCCTGCGCGTGATCGCCCGGATCGACGACCTGCCGGATGGCGGCATCTTCAACGTGGGATCGGGGGTCGTCACACCGGTCTCCGACATCCTGGAGACGCTGCGCGGCCTGACGGAGGCGCGGTTCGACCTGCGCGTCGCGCCCGGCCGGGTCCGCCCGGCGGGCGTGCGCAGCGAGGGCTGCGACCCCGCGGCCTTTGCGACCGCCACCGGATGGGCCCCGGCCATCCCGCTCGCGCAGAGCCTGGCGACGATCCTGGCGGAGGCACGGGCGCGCCTCGGGTGATCCGTCACCGGGCAGAGGTTAGGGCAACGCCCTCGGGCGGGCGCGCGGCTCCGGAACGCCGGCGGCGCTCCGGAGCCGCGACCGGTCTCAGCGCGAGAAGCGCTTGTACTTGATCTTCTTCGGCATGATCGAATCCGCCCCGAGCCGGCGGACCTTGTCGGCCTCGTAGTCGGAGAAGTTGCCCTCGAACCACTCGACGTGGCTGTCGCCCTCGAAGGCCAGGATGTGCGTCGCGATGCGGTTCAGGAACCAGCGATCGTGGCTGATGATGACCGCGCAGCCGGCATAGTCCTCCAGCGCGTCCTCGAGGGCGCGCAGGGTCTCCATGTCGAGGTCGTTGGTCGGCTCGTCGAGGAGCAGCACGTTGGCGCCGCCCTTCAGGGTCCGGGCGAGGTGAACGCGGTTGCGCTCACCGCCCGAGAGGGTGCCAACCTTCTTCTGCTGGTCGGGTCCCTTGAACGCGAAGGCCGCGCAGTAGGCGCGCGAATTGATCTCGCGCTTGTTGAAATAGATGATGTCGTTGCCGCCGGAGACCTCCTGCCAGACCGTGGCGTTCGGGTCGAGGGCGTCGCGCGACTGGTCGACGTAGCCGAGCTTCACGGTCTCGCCGACCTCGATCTTGCCGTTGTCGGGCTTCTCCTGGCCGGTGATCATCTTGAACAAAGTGGTCTTGCCGGCCCCGTTCGGGCCGATCACACCGACGATGCCGCCGGGGGGCAGCTTGAACGACAGGTCCTCGATCAGCAGCCGGTCGCCGAACGCCTTGCTGAGGTGCTCGAACTCGATGACGTTGTTGCCGAGCCGCTCGTCGATCGGGATGACGATCTGCGCGGACGCGTCGACCTTCTGCGCCTGCTTGGCGACCAGCTCCTCGTAGCGGGTGATGCGCGCCTTCGACTTCGACTGGCGGGCCTTCGGCGAGGCGGCGATCCACTCCTGCTCGCGGGCGATGGAGCGCTGCCGGACCATGTCCTCGCGGCCCTCCTGCTCCAGGCGCTTCTGCTTCTGGACGAGCCAGGCCGAGTAGTTGCCCTCGTACGGGATGCCCTTGCCGCGATCGAGCTCCAGGATCCAGCTCGTCACGTTGTCGAGGAAGTAGCGGTCGTGGGTCACGATCAGGATCGCGCCCGGATACTGGCGCAGGTGACCCTCCAGCCAGTTCACCGTCTCGGCGTCGAGGTGGTTGGTGGGCTCGTCGAGGAGCAGCAGCTCCGGCTCCCACAGGAGCAGGCGGCACAGCGCGATGCGGCGGCGCTCGCCGCCCGAGAGGGTCGCGACCGGCTGCTCGTCGCTCGGGCAGCCCAGGGCCTCCATGGCCTGATCGACCTTCGAGTCGAGCTCCCAGAGGCCCAGCGACTCGATCCGGTCCTGGAGCTCGGTCATCTCGTCGGCGGTCTCCTCCGAGTAGTTCATGGCGAGCTCGTTGTAGCGGTCGAGCATGGCCTGCTTCTCGGCGACGCCCTCCATCACGTTCTCGCGGACGGACTTGCTCGGATCGAGCTGGGGTTCCTGCGGCAGGTAGCCGACGCGCGCGCCCTGCGCGACCCAGCCGTCGCCGGTGAACTCCTTGTCGATGCCCGCCATGATCTTGAGCAGCGTCGACTTGCCGGAGCCGTTGATGCCGAGCACGCCGATCTTGGCGTCGGGGTAGAAGGACAGGTTGACGCTATCCAGGACCTTCTTGCCGCCGGTATAGGCCTTGGTCAGGCCCCGCATGTGGTAGATGAATTCGCGAGCCATCGCGGATCGTCCTCGGCGCGTTGTTCGGGACCGCGCGGATCGTGCCAGCGGCACGGGTCAGGCACCGGGCCTCAGCACCCGTCCTGGACGCGCGTCCCTACGATATAGGAATGACCCTCTCGGAGTATCAGGCCCGCCGGGACGCGGCAAGGACGCGACAAGGACGGACCGGCCGCCGGCGGGCGCCGGATCGCTCACGCGAAGGGGTTCTTGACCGTTCGCGGCGGCGCGTCCGGCACCTCCGCCACCGCGTCCGGCAGGTCGGACGCTTCCAGGGCCTTCACGATCGCGTCCAGCGTCTCCCGGAGCAGCCTGGCCTGCTCCAGGCCGGTCCGGTCGCGGGTCAGGTCGAGGGATCCGTGCAGGGCGATCCGGTCCGTGCCGTTCTCGAAGCTCAGGGCGCCGACGGAGCGCACGCCGGCATCGTCGGCGAACGGCGCGAAGCCCTCGGTGTCCGAGTTCTTGCCGTCCGGGCTCTCGCTGTCCGGGCTTGCCGTCTTGGGCCGGGCGCGTCGCTTGTCCTCGGGCATCGGGTCCTCTCAGAAGAACGTGCGCAGGAAGTCGCGGACGAGCTTGCGCAGGGCGCGGGTGAGTTCGCGCTCGAGCCAGTCCTGCCAGGTCTGCTCGTGCCGGGGCCGACGCTCCTCCGCGCGGGCGGAGGCCTGAGGATCCGGCAGCCCCATCGCGGTCGCCCGGGCCGCGGGCGGCAGGCCGGGAAAGACGTCGATGCCGGCTTCCTGGCGGAGATCGTCGATCGACAGGGCGCGCCAGTCCTTCGAATCGTCGTTCCGGGCGAGGTAGGCGCCCGCCTCGCCGCGGGACGGGTCGTAGACGGCCTTGAACAGCTGTGTCGGGACGAGCACGCCGCCCTTGATCTGCTGCACCGCGTCGCCCGCGAAGATCACCCCGGTGACGACGAACAGCGCGCCCCGGCGGGTGGCCAGGCGCCGGGTGCTCTCCTCGATATCCGCCCAGAGTCCCCGGTTCAGGACGCGGTTCTGCGGCACGATGTTGGCGAGGCTGAACGACTCGGCCTGGGCGGCGAGGGTCGGCATGTCCCCGGCCGGCGCGAGATGGCCCCGGTCGAACCCGCTGCGGACGTAATCCTCCAGCGCGGCGCGCTGATCCTCCGGCAGGCGCGTCTCCTCGTGGAAGGAATCGTCGCGGGCCACCGCCCGGGCCGCCGCGACGCTGGCGCGGGTGAGGTGCTCGGCGGCGTAGAGCGGCGTGCGCGTCACGCCGGAATGCAGGACCGCGAAGGCCTCGAAGCACAGCGGGACCGCGCGGACGGCGAGCTTCGGATTCGTGAGGACGGGCGTCTGCCCGTCCGCGAACAGGGCCGGACAGGAATCCTGGGCGCGGACCGGGGGCGCGCCCAGCGCGAGGGTCAGGACCGCGGCGGCGAGCGTCGGTGCCCGCATCACCAGCAGACGCGGACCCGGCGGACGCCCTCCGGGGTCGGGCGGTCCCGCCACGCGCAGGGCCGGCCGAGGCTGTTGCTGAACGGGCGGGCATCGCGATCGGGACCGCCCGGCGCAACCCGCGCCGGGCAGTCGCCGAGGAAGTTGCAGAGGAAGTCGAGATTGCCGTCCGACGGCCGCGGCTGGGCGTAAGCTTGGCCGTGACCCGTAATCGCGAACATGAGCAGGATTGTGCACAGACGAGCCGGATTCAAAGGCGAACCTCTTGTGGCGTTAAGGGCACGTGACTGAAAAAAACGCCGGCCCGACATTGATCGCGCCGCCGATCGTCCGTAACTGGCACTATCATGACAGCGACGGACGGGCGGGTTCTAGCATGAACGCGTGTCCCCGGGCTGCTGGCGTCGCGGTTGCCGAGGGCCCGTGACGGAGCCGTCGCCATACTCGAACGAACGGATGCGAGCATTGGCACTCTCCCCTGAGCAATCGGCGTTGCTGGACCGCGTTCCGTCTCCTTCGGCGCTGCGGCGTCTTCCGGAGTCGGAGCTGCAGGCGGTGGCGGACGCGGTGCGCGCCGAGATGATCGACGCGGT
>NZ_FOZY01000037.1:0-37778 GCF_900116245.1 Methylobacterium sp. yr668
CTTCGGCCCCCTGGCCCCACTCTCGGATCCCAGGGCCTTCGCCCGCGCGCTCGCCCCGGTGCGCCGGAAGCGCTGGGTGGTCTACGCCAAGCCGCCCTTTGCCGGACCGAAGGCCGTGCTCGCCTATCTGGCGCGCTACACCCACCGCGTCGCCATCTCCAGCCGCCGCATCCTCGCCTTCGACGGGGCGAGCGTCAGCTTCCGCGTCAAGGACTACCGGCGCGACGAGGCCGGGCGGCCGCGGGTCATGACCCTGTCGGCCGCGGAGTTCATCCGACGCTTCCTGCTCCATGTCCTGCCGCGCGGCTTCCACCGCATCCGGCACTACGGCTTTCTCACGGGCTCGAACCGGACGGCAGGCCTGGACCGCATCCGCGCGGTCCTCGGCGTCCCGGCCCCGCCGCGGCCCAGCGCCGACGCACCCGATCCGCAAGACAGCCCCGGTCAGGCCCGGCCACCTTGCCCCTGCTGCGGCGGTCCCATGACGATCGTCGGGTCCTTCGCGGGCTGGCATCAGCCCCGTGGGCCGCCGTTCCGCTCCACGTCGCACCGGGCAGGTTCGCCATGACCCGGCATGACCTGACGCCGCCAACCACCCGAGGAACCGCGCCTCGGGGCATGCCTCACCCTGTGCCGAACCTCAGGATGAACCGTGCCCCCGCGATCGCCGAACCCCGGTTCGCTTCGCCAAGCGCTGAGGCCTTGCCAATCCGGGGACTTCCAAGCACGCCACTGGCGAGGTTTGCCCGCCGTCGCTCCGCCGCTGGGGGCGACGCCCAGCCCAAATCCCCATAGGCCCGCCCGCCATCCCGCGGGTTCGTTCATCCAAGACTTTCGTACGCCTCGCGGCGACCGAAACTCTTCAGGAAACCCGCCGGACCGCTCTTGGCGCCGTATCGCTGGAAAAGGACCTTGCAGCCCAAATTCAGGACCCGGAATACTCCCGTTCGGTGACCTGCTCCATCCAGGTCACGGTCTTGTCGTCGAGACGCTCTTGGATTGCGATGTGCGTCATCGCCGTGTTCGCAGTGGCACCGTGCCAATGCTTCTCGTTCGGCTCGAACCAGACGACGTCGCCCGGCGCGATTTCCTCGATCGGACCGCCCTCGCGCTGAATCCATCCGCGTCCGAACGTGACGATTAGCGTCTGGCCAAGCGGGTGCGTGTGCCACGCCGTCCGCGCGCCTGGCTCGAATGTCACGCTGGCCATCGCGACGCGGGCAGGATCGGGCGCGCTGTGAAGCGGATCAATCCGCACCGTGCCGGAGAACCACTCGGAGGGCCCTGCGCCCGAAGGCTGACTTCCGCTGCGCTTGATTTCCATGGGATCCATCCTCTGTCGGTTTAAGAACCGCGCGTCAGAGTGACCAGCCGCCGTCGACCGAGATTGATGCGCCTGTGACGAACGCACCGAGGTCCGAACACATCCACAAGACGGCTTCGGCGATCTCCTCGGGCTTGCCGAGCCGCCCGACCGGCTCAAGGTCGATCGCCTTCTGGATGTCGCCGCCGGTGAAGCGGTCCATCATTGGCGTCTCGATGTTTCCGGGCAGGACGGCATTCACCCGGATGTTCGCCTTCGCATAGTCGAGGGCGGCCGACTTGGTGAGGCCGATGAGGGCGTGCTTGGAGGCGGCGTAGCTCGCGCCGCCCGCCACGCCCCTGATGCCAGCGCCGGACGAGGTGTTGACCACCACGCCGCCGCTCTGGCGCAGCATCTGCGCGATCTCGTGCTTCATGCACACGAATGTGCCGCGCAGGTTGATGTCGAGGATGCGGTCCCACTCGTCGAGGGTGATCTCGTGGACGGGAGCGGCCTTGTTCTCAACGCCGGCATTGTTGAAGGCGCAGTCGATGCGGCCGAACCGCTCGGCGGTTTTGGCAACCGCCACCTCGACATCCTCCGGCACCGACACGTCGCACCGGATAGCGAGCACCTCGCCCCTCGCCGCTTCGATCTCGGCGCGAAGCTGATCGAGCGCAGCCTCAGTCCGGTCGGTGATCGCAACCCGCGCGCCTTCCCGCGCGAAGGCGAGCGCGGCGGCGCGGCCGATACCGCTGGCCGCGCCCGTGATGAAAGCGACTTTTCCGGTGAAGCGATGCATGTCTCGATCTCTTGACTGACCTTGATGGGCCGGACGTAGACATTGCGTGGGCTGACGATCAGCCGCTTGATCCTCATCGGAACGATGAGCCCCGCTCAATGCCGGAGCGCGGCCGTTACAATTTGAGCGGCCTGACCTCACGGATCAGATCGATGAGGAACCGCAATCCGGTCGGCAGTTGGCGTCGTCCGGGGAAATAGACATGAAAGCCGGGCCCCATCGGAGCCCAATCAGCCAGCGCGACGCGGAGTTCGCCGCGCTCGACCGAAGGCGCGACGCACGGCTCGGGCAGGTAGGCCAGACCGCCGCCGGCCACCGCGAGCGCCAAGCCGAATTGCGTGTTGTCGATCGTTACCGCCCCGGGGACGTCGAGCGCGATGGCCTCGTCTGCCCTCTCGAATTCCCAGCGGTAGAGGCTCTCGTCGCCGAGCCGAATGCGCAGGCAGCGGTGGGCTGCGAGGTCGCGCGGATGATCCGGCGTCCCATGCCGGTCGAAATAGGCCGGCGCGCCGACCACGACCCAGCGCAGGTCGGCCGACAGACGCTGAGCGACCATGTCCTGAGGGACCGAGCCCCCGTAGCGGATGCCGGCATCGGCTCCGGTCTCCACGACGTCGAGCAGGTCGTTGGACACCCGGACGTCGACCTCGATCTTCGGATGACGCTCGTGGAAGAGCGGCAGCACGGGGGCGAGCAGCAGCGTGCTCGCGTGCTCCAGCACGTTGAGCCGGATTCGCCCTATGGCCTCGGTCGGCTCCCGGTGCTGGTTGAGCACGTCGAGCGCGGAGCTGATCGCCGCGAACGGAGCCTCCAGCGAAGCGAGCAGATCTTCCCCTGCCGCCGTGAGTGTGACGCTGCGGCTGGTGCGGTTGATAAAGCGGACGCCGTGGCGCGCCTCCATTGCCTTGAGCGCATGGCTCAAGGCGGAGGCGCTGACGCCAAGCTCCAGACCCGCCCGCCGGAAGCTGCGGTGGCGCGCGATGGCGAGAAAGGTCCCGAGGTCGGCCAGATCGGCTCGATTGATCCGCATAAGGCCAGTGAAGTGTCTGCTAGCGGGAAAGCAATCCGTATCGCGGCAGGACCGCGTAGGGTCGATAGGGTACCGTCCGCCTTTTCGACACCATTCCTTCGAAGCGGAGTAGCCGCATTAGGCTATGCCCGGAAATGCCGCTACAGCAGCAACCAAGCCGTCCAGTTGGTCGTGTTTATGCTCAGCATTCAACAAGTTTATGCGCTGATGTGCTTCGATATGCGGTCGCCATCCTTCCTGGCGGGGGGCGCGCGATAAAAGGTACCCTTGCCCTGCTTTTTGGCGGCATACAGGGCGCGATCCGCGCTAGCGAGGAGCGCCTGGCTGTCGGAGGCATCTAGATCCCGTTCTGCAATCCCGACGCTCACCCCGATCCGGACCAACGTGCCTTGGCTGAGGTCATAGGGCAGCCCCACAGCCGAGATGATCATGCTGGCTATCACCTCAGCGGATGCAGCTCGGGGCCCTGACAACAGTACGGCAAACTCGTCGCCGCCAATACGGGCAACAATGTCGGTGGCCATGACCACGTCCTTCAGCCGGCGCGCCACCAGCTGCAAAAGGAGGTCGCCAGCAGCGTGGCCGTAGGTGTCGTTCACGCTCTTGAAGCCGTCCAGGTCAAGGTAGAGCAGTGTGACCGCATGCTCTTCCTCACCCTCCGTACCCTCGAGTGCGGATCCCAGGGCTTGATTGAGGAAGGTGCGGTTGGGCAGCCCGGTGAGCCCGCAGTGAAAGGCTTGATGGCGCAGCGCCAGCTCGGCACGCAGCAGCGCTACATAGTCGGTGTGCAAGCGCCGGTTCACGGCCGCGACAGCCACCAGGTAGAGCGGCGCCAGCCCGCAGAGGGCCAGGAGCCAGGGTTGGCCGCTCAGTACCGCGCCGATCGTGAAAGGCACAACCACGCTGATCATCTGGACCACGGTCATCCGCGGTGCACCAGGATTGCGGGCTGCTAGACCTCCCACAAATCCCGTTGTCGCAAGGCAGGCGAACGGCACCAGCACCGGATCGGCCGAGGCCATACATAAGCCAACCCCGCAGCCGATCTGGGCGCACCACAGCATGGAGCTGAGTACGTAAAGGTCCGTAAGCGGGAACCCGCCGTCTGATGGTTGAGCCGGGCCGCGAAGGGCGCGCCTCATCACCAACATGCTGATGAGGCGCACGAAGGTGAGTGCCAGGTCGGCGCACAGCCAAGAGAGCATCATCAGCGTGGGAACACGCAGGACGGCGAGACTAGCCAGCGCGGCACCGACGACGGCAGCCACGCAAAGGGGGGCAGTCCCCACGACAAGGCGCCTCCGCAAGACCCTGAGTACGTCCGGAGGAATCTGCAGTGGCGAGGTGGTCAGCCAGGAAACGAAGCGCCAAGCTGGTGGAGGCGGGGCATTGTGGGCGAACGCCATGGCCAATCAGCGCATGGCAAGGCTTGAGCCCCGGTTAAGAGATCAAGCAAAACGAGTCGAGCTATGCAGGATTTTAGGTGACGGCGACGGTCAGGCGGCGCGGTGATCTGGGCTCGCGACGACCTCGGTCCCGTCGCGGAAGATGACGCCGGCCACGACCTTCGGCAACTGGTTTTCGCCCTTCAGCCGGCGCCAGGTTTTCGACGCCGCCATCACCAGCTTGAACACCATCAGCTTGGCGGTCGTGGCCGAGAGCGCCCCTTTGGTCCGCACGGTCCGATGCCGCACCGTAGCGAACACGCTCTCGATCGGGTTCGAGCTGCGCAGGTGATCCCAGTGCTCGGCCGGGAAGTCGTAGAACGTCAGCAGCGCCTCCCGATCCTTGGTCAAGCAGGCAGCGGCGCGGGGATACTTGGCCCCGTATTTCTCGACGAAGACGGTCAGCGCCACCTCGGCTGCCGCCCGGGTCGGCGCGCCGTGGATCTCGCGCAAGTCCGCCTTCATCGCCGGCTGGATGGACTTCGGCACCTTGTCGAGGACGTTAGCCGCCTTGTGAACCCAACACCGCTGGTGAGCGGTGCCGGGGAAGACCTCGTCCAGCGCCCGCCAGAAGCCGAGAGCGCCGTCGCCCACCGCGATCTCGGGCGCGATCGACAGCCCGCGCCGCTTCACGTCGACGAGCAGCTCGCGCCAGCTCTGGGCACTCTCGCGCACGCCCACCTGGAAGCCGACGAGCTCCTTGCGACCCTCGGGCGTCGCCCCAATCAGCACGAGCATGCACTCGGCCTGCTCCTCCATCCGGGCCTGCAGGTAGACGCCGTCGGCCCAGACGTAGGCATAGCGGCGTGCGGAGAGATCGCGGCCCTGCCAGCGGGCATACTCGTCCGCCCAGGCCGCGGTCAGCCGGGCGATGACGGCCGGCGAGAGGTTCGGGGCGTCACGACCCAAGAGGGCTGCCAGCGCGTCCTGGAAGTCACCGGTCGAGACACCGCGTAGGTACAGCACCGGCAGCAGCGCATCCAGGCTGCGGGTGCGCCGCGCCCACTTCGGCAGGATGGTCGAGGTGAACCGGACCCGGTCCTCAGACCCGCTCGCGCCGCGATCCCGCACACGGACCCGTGCGACCGGCACCGGGCCGATGCCGGTTTGGATCGCCCGCTCCGGCCCGTGACCGTGCCGCACCAGCCGGGCCCGTCCATCCTGCAGTCGCAGGTCCTGCATCGCGCTCAAGAAGGCGTCCGCCTCCATCTCGACAGCTTGGGCGAGCAGGCGGCGAGCGCCGCTACGCAGCACCTCGGTCAGGGGATCGTCGAGGTCTTCGGGATGACGAAGTCGGACGAGGTTGGTAGGTGTCTCCATGGCGTATCGCTCTCACTGAGAGGTTCTGGCAGGCTCGACACCCGCCTCGATACGCCGCCTTCAACACACCGTCGTCACCCAATCTCCCGCATAGCTCAGCGTCAGGATGCGCAGGCTCCGGCCGTCGTGAATCTGCCCCTGCACGAAGTCGAAGCTCCAGACGTGGTTGCGATGGAGCGGGCGCAGCCGCACGCAGGATCCATCGTTCAGCCAAAGCCGGCTGCGCGGCCGGTGCTTCTGTGGGACCTTGAGCCCCTCACGACGCCAGATCCGCTGAACCCGATCCTTGCCCACCCGCCAGCCGTCTGCCTGCAGCAGAGCCGTGACGCGTCGGTAGCCATAGCGCCCGTACTCGGACGCCAGGGCGATGATGGCGCGGGTCAGTGCATCCTCGTCCGCCAGCACGGTCGGCACGTAGCGTTGCGTGCCGCGGTGCTGACCGACGATCCGGCAGGCGTGACGTTCCGAGAGGCCGTACTTCTCCCGGATGCCATCGACCGCCTGCCGGCGTCGCTCGGGGGCTACAAGTTTCCCGAGGCGACGTCCGCCAGCACCTGCTTTTCCAGCGACAGGTCTGTCACGAGCCGGCGTAGCCGCGCGTTCTCGCGCTCCAGGTCCTTCATCTTCCTGGCCTGGTCGACCTGGAGACCGCCGTACTCCTTGCGCCAGCGGTAGTAGCTCTGCTCGGAGATCTCAGCCTCCTTGCACGCCAGCGCCAAGTTCTTGCCCTGTGCCGTCTGCACCTCGATCTGGCGCAGCTTTAGCACGACCTGCTCCGCGCTCGTCTTCTGACCTCGCCGCATGTCCGACTCCTCCGGTCCTGGCTGATCCTCTCAATCAGCCCGGTCCAAAGCCAGCCGGTCAGGTCAGTGGGTGGCATCCCCCCGCCTGTCTGAATGAGGGGCGCTCCTGGCTCTGTCGGCTTCGTGAAGGCTCGCGGGATAAGGTGCGATTTGGCGAACTTGCCACGCGTTCCTGTCAGCCGGCACACCCCAAACCGATCCGCATTCATCGTTCCTCCCGCTCTGCCTGCTCACCGCAGGTTGCAGCGATAACGGAATGCCTCTAGCCGCGTTCCCGTCCTGTTCTACATGCGCCCACGAACGCGTTGCGTGTTAGCTTCGCCGTCTCTCGGAGGAAGATCATGGACGAAGAGAAGCTGCCGCAGGAGACGCTTTCGAGTGACCCGCAGAAGGCAATCGGGCGTCTGGCGCATGAGGTGAACCGGCTGAACGGTCAGGTTGCAGCTCTGCTAGCCTACATCGAAGGGCTGAACGTGACGCCTGATCCTTCTAGATCTGCGCTGTTGGAGAAGGCACACGAGGGGCTGCCGCCACTCCTCTTCACGCCGGGTCCTAAGACCTACACGGATCACGCAAGGATTACGCTGTCGAGCCTGCCTGCGTCTGACGACTGAAAGGTCTGACATCAGAGATGGCGGCTAAGCAAGCTGCTGAGCGATTGTGTAGAGAGGCGGTCTAACACCCGCCTCCCTCATTTCACGTGCGATCAGTCGTCTTTCGCATTCTGAGCGCAGCCGGGACACTCGTCGTAGAGTTGGCTGACTGCCTCATCTACTAGCTCATCGGCTTCATCCTTGCCATATTCCTTGGCAAGGTCAATCTTGACCTGCTCCACGGCCTCATCATCGCCCCTATTTATCGGGTAGCCGTGGCCCTCGCACTCTTCCGCCGCTCCGGCCTCCATCAGCTTGATGATGACCCCTTGGACCGTCTCTTCATGGTCCATCATCTCGCGCTTCGCCTGTCCCATTCGCAATGCCTCAATCAATCAACACACCCCAAAACGGGGAGTCGGTAACGAGGCACGCGACCGCAGGTTCCATTGAAGGTTCACCGAGCCCCCATGGGGCTTCCCAATAGGCTGCGTTCAGCCTGAGTGTACGGCTTATGTCAAACCCGAGGCGGCATGTGACTGCTATCTAGTCGGCGATGGATCAGCGACACAAGGGTTAGAAGATCTTCCGCATCAGCCTTTTGCATAGACCAGCGCACTCGCGCCTCGTGTGCGGTCACGTTGCGGAACATGCCGAAAACCCCTCTCACAAGGTTGGTGAAGCCGCGTTGTTCGCCCCGTTCGCTCTCGGTACTGAGGGAATTGATAGCTAACATAGGTGGATTGGAGCCCAATGCTTGGTCCACGAGTAGGGCACCGTCACCTGTCAAACCGGTTCGGGCGCGGAGCTTATCGGCCACGCTCTTCGTAGCCTCCAATACTGCGTGGAAGTAGTTGTCGGCCAGGAGTTCCGCCTTGCAAAAGGCGAGTACATCCGGATGCACGCCTCGGCCGACGAGATCGGCCCGGAGATCCTGCGCACGACGCTGGGCCTCTGTCAGCGTGTGCACTCTCTCCGATGGGCCCAATTCGCCTTCCTCGTTGACGAAGAGGCCCATGAAGGCCAGTGCCTTATTCAGATTGGCTCGCAGCGGTTCATAAGCATTGGGGATACGGGCGAACCGCGTTGGCCGCATAGCTTGGCGGATAAATTGTAGGATCGCTCGACGGTTCTGCGCTCGGTTCTGATGTTCTGCGAACGCGTTGTAGAGCCTATACCGCTTTGACAACGCAGGGGTTGGATCACCCATTCGGCAAGTCCGGAGTAGGAAACCGATATCGGAGCCTGTGAGCCCATCCCCGGTGTCACCCAAAGCCGCAGCGATAGCTTCCAAGTCACTCTGCTGAAAGCATTTCTCTGCCATGCTCGACTTCTCCAATGAGTTTCGGGCACGCGCGAAGGCGTAGCCGGTTGCGCAGCAAGCCTGTCTATGCCCATCTATGACAAGGTGGAGGCACGATGGCCGCGAGATTGCAGTTCAAGACCACGCCCACAAAGCGTCGCGTTGTGAAGGGTGTTGGGACGGGATCGAAGGCTTTACCGGAGCACAGCATGGTCCGGCTCAAGCGGTCGCTCGATCTCGGCGACGGCCGTCACATGCCGGCAGGCTCCCTTGGCGCGATCGTCTTCGTTCACGGTGGTGGCGCAGCGTATGAGGTGGAGTTTGCCAAGCCGACCCACGCTGTCGTGACGGTTCCGGCCGCTGGCGTAGCGCGGGCGATCGTGGCCGGGTGACTACGCCAGTTCCGCCGCGCACAGTCCCACCGGCTAAGATCACAGGCTACCTTCTCAAACCCGACCACCCGATTGGGGGCCCCAAGTCCGTCTTTTTCCGGAGCTTTGGCTTCTCGCTTGATCAGTCGGACGTGATGGCCGTAGCGCTCATCGCACACGCCGATCGAAACCCAGTGATCGATACGCCGACGGATCAATGGGGGATGAAGTACATCGTGCGATGCCACGTCCAGACCCCGGACGGTCGCAATCCCTGCATCATAACGGTATGGATTGTCCCACGCGGCGAGACCGAAGCTCGACTGGTGACCGCGTACCCAGCCGATTGACGGGCTTGTTGCAAACCCGGACGGCCCCTCGTTCACAGGTCGTTAGCCATACCCGCCGAGCTTGCCGCTCCACCCTGGAGCCGGCCCATGATCCTGTCCGCCATCGCCGCCAAGCTCAGGCATCGTGCCAGAGCCGATTTCCGCGGTCGACACTTCGAGGCGACCCTGATCGTTCAGGCGGTCTCCTGGTACCTGCGCTACCCGCTCAGCTACCGTGACATCGAGGAGCTATTCTTGGAACGCGGCCTGGAGGTGGACCACTCCACGATCAACCGCTGGGTGCTCGCCTATGCGCCCCTGATCGAGAAGCGGCTGCGGCAGTTCCGCCGGCCCCACTGCGGCTCGGTCCGGATCGACGAGACCTACATCAAGGTGCGCGGCCAGTGGCACTACCTGTACCGCGCCATCGACAAGTACGGCGAGGCGGTCGACTTCCTACTGACCGCCAACCGGGATTTCGGCGCCGCCAAGCGGTTCTTCCGTAAGATGCTCCAGGATCAACCGCTGCTCGCCCCAGATCGGATCGGCACGGATGGCGCTGGCCCATACCCGCCGGCGATAGCGGAGAGCCGAGACGAGGGCCTGCTACCCCGCACGCCGGTCCACTACGTGACCAAGCACCTGCAGCAGGGCATCGAAAGCGACCACTTCCGGGTCAAGCGAGCGATGCCGCGGGTGGGCGGCTTCCGCTCGTTTCAGACGGCTCGGCGCACGATCTGCGGCTTTGAGGCGATGCTGTGGCTGCGTAAGGGCTTTGGCTTTGCCGGCGCGTGGACCGTGCGCGAGCAGAACCAGCTGTTGGCCGACTGCTTCGGGCTTTCCGTCGCGAACAAAGCATGAAAGCGGGACGGTAGGTGCACTTCCGCAGCTCGCATCCGGGTTTGCGACACGCCCATCACTACCTTTGGTAGCTTCGATCCAATGATCGGCCTACCCTAAGTATAAATCTGTACCATCAAGGCCACATCTGTATACAATCTTCAAATATCAAGATTGCGCACAACCAAAGTGTGATATTAGCCCTCCATTCCAGTACTGGTGGGGGCACCATGGACCAAAGCAGGATTGCCGACGCGGGTTCGCCGGCCGACTATAGACGGATGACGGCCACGCTCGTGAGTGCCTACGTCAGACGCAACAACGTGCCGGCCTCGGACTTGCCGGCGCTGATCGCGAGTGCGGCCGATGCTCTTATCGGCCTCGGCGTTGTTGACGGGCCAGTCGGTTCGGCGGATCAAGACATCACGCAGGCCGAGATCCGTAGGTCGATCACGCATGAGGCGCTGATCAGCTTCGAGGACGGCAAGGGCTACAAGACGCTCAAGCGGCATCTGACAGCCTGCGGGCTGACACCGGAGACATACCGGGCGAAGTGGGGCCTTCCGCGCGACTATCCGATGGTGGCACCTGAGTACTCGGAGAGGCGATCTGCGATCGCCACGAGCTTGCAGCTCGGCCACGGCCACCAAGCCACCGCCCGGGGGGCAGGGTCATCGAAGGCCTAGCAGGCATGTGTGCCTGGGAGGGACGTAAGGCTATTCCCTCCCTCGCTCGTTCAGTCTGTCGATCGGCACGAGAGACACGCCGATCCACAGCCGAGGGGGCGATCGGAGGCGTACCGCGAATAGATCAGAGCCAGTTCGAGTCAGCCGTCAGGCGATCGCCTGGGGATGTGGCGATGACGTTCCGGTGTACGTGTCTGCTTTGAGCGGGCATCCCGTATGGGACCGACGATGCTGCAGCTTCTGTCGGCTGGAACCGATGTAGCTCCCAGCGACCATCATCTGACCATGACAAGCTGGGCAACGCTTCTGTGTCATCGTGTACAGACGGCGTACTTCCGCGAGGCTAGCGAGGCGCCACGCGCCATCCACCTTGACTTCACAGGTCTGCTCGTTGGTCGTCGGCATGCTCGCCCCGTGCGACGTCGCTACAGGGATCTGTAACCGAGCGGTCAGCCTTGGACCGACATAGTTAACGAACTGTTGATCTCTGTCGTTGATACGTGGTCGGGGTCGCATCTGAGGATGCTTGCAGGGGTAATGCGCTAGGCGCGGACTTACTCGACAGCAAGGCCGCTGGCTTGGCTTCTCATAACGAGCATCAAGGACGGCGTCTGATCATCAGCGAAGGCTCGACGCTCCGTCTCACCGGGTAAGCCGGAGATTAGCCCGGGACGAAGGTGAGTCTCCTCTGCGAGATCATGTGTGACTGACGCGGCCCGGCTCCCTTGATCGCAAAAGCCGAGGTCACCCGAATTGGCATCGTCACCGCGCAGTGTTGAATAAAAATGCCCTTGAGAATTTGTCCGGGCTGATAGATTATTGCGCCTGCATACAAAAATAGGTGCGGCGTGGACCATAATACGGGAACGATCGAGGACAAGGCCATCGACTATACCGAGCTGACGGCGGATCTCGTCGCGGCGTACGTGTCGAACAACCCCGTGCCTGCCACCGAGCTGGCAACCCTGATCGCCAGCGTGCACGCGGCGGTTACCGGGCTCGGCAACACGGGTGTGGCGGTGGCGCCCCGCCCCGAAAAGCCGACGGCCGCCCAGATCCGAAAGTCGATACGGCCCGATGCGCTTATCAGCTTCGAGGATGGCAAGCCGTACAAGACGCTGAGGCGCCATCTCACGGGGCTGGGGATGGATCCGGAGACGTACCGGGCGAAGTGGGGCCTGCCGCGGGACTACCCTTTGGTGGCAGCCAGCTACTCCGAGGCCCGCTCAGCGATGGCCAAGAGCATCGGCCTGGGGCAGCGGCGTGGGAGGGCAGCTTCGCTGCGCGCAGCCTCTCCAGAAGCTACGGCGGAGAAGCCGAAGCGCGCGGGCCGGCTGCGGAAGGCCAAGGAGCCCCAAGAGGGTTAGAGGAGCCGCCGTTACCCAACCTGATCGGCTGCCGAGGCGCCTGTCTGAGCGAAGGGCACTCGATCGCTTTGGCTTCAGACACGCGGTTGGCCTTCGGTGGAAGCGGCGGCATCGGGTGGGAGATGATCCGATCCGAGTTCGTGGCCTGCATCGCGGCCAAGAACCCCCACCTCTACGTCCAGGACGTCGAGGCGATCATCGCCACGATCCTCGACACCATGTCCGCCGCGCTCGTGCGCGGTGACCGGATCGAGTTGCGGGATCCCGGTGCTGCAGTCGGGCGAGATCGTCGTCATGGACAACCTGCCAGCCCACAAGGTCGCCGGCGTGCACGACGCGATCGAGGCCACAGGAGCGCCGCTGCTCCACCTTCCGTCCTACAGCCTGATTTCAACCCGATCGAGCAAGCGTTCGCAAAGTTGAAGGCACTGCTTCGGAGTGCGGCCGCCCGCACGATCCCGGATCTCTGGGAAGCCATACGCCAGGCATTCACGCGCTTCACTCCGCAGGAATGCCGCAACTCCCTTGCCGCAGCCGGATACGAGAGCGACTTGGCCGTCGCTACCTGACCGGAAATAGCTCTAGAGAGTCAATGTCCTCCCGTCAGAGTTCGTCGTCGTTGTAGTATCGCTGGAGCAGCGGCATGGCCTGTTCCATTGCCCGCTTGGACCGGTCGGGCGGGAGCTCTGCCATGATCGACTTGTGGTCGAGCTTGTGGACAATGATGTCCCAGATCGCCTCGCTGATGCGCTTGGGGTCGTCGCTGTTCGTGAGGACGTCGATGATGTGCTCGCGGATCCTGTCAGCCATGGTGGCTTCCTCTCAGTCTCACCGCCCGGGTGATGGCCGATTATCCCGTTCACAGACCGGCTACTTCTTGCACCGTACGGCCTCGGCTTTCACGAAGCTCAAGCATCGCTGTCGGGACTCTTTATCTTCAAGCTGATGAAAGGCGTTCATGAGCTCAACGGACTCCCGAATTGCGGAAAGACGAGCTGGTCCGACGGTGTTAAAGGCGCGGAGTTCATCGGGTGTAACCTCGAGGGTCTTTGCTACCTGCTCGAAGAGGTCGTCATGGTCGGCCATCTATTGATCCGCCTGTGATTTAGTCCCCTCCTAAACCGTCGATTGGAACGATTCAAGTCACCGTTCGGTTGGCGAACTTACGGTTTCGAATGCATCAAAGGTAATTCATCTTCTGGATGTGTCGGTTCTAGGCTGCTACTTTGATCGAAAAAACTGTTTCGGAGTGATACAGGCGCCGGCTCTGCGGCAATTAGGGCGCCGAGGTAGCACATGTGCACACCCACGACTGAAAGCTGCACACCCCAGCCATGGCTGTACCGCTCACATGAATAGGTCGAGCTGGCCCACGGCGGTTCGGACGCGTCGCCTGGGACCATGGTGCGCAAGCGGCATGGCCGGTGCATCCGGCAGCGCATGCCCAGGCTTGCCGTAGAGAACGGCGCCTACGATCTGGCAGTGGGCACCCTGGTGGAACACGTTTGCCGTGTAAGGCCCGGCACGTAGGATCTTCTGTACCAACGGCTCGCTCACGCTCATGTCCGACAAGGCCGCGAGGAGACAGGCGAGCCCCGCCACTTGAACGTCAAACGACTGGAACTCCGCGGCGCGCTGCCGCCAGATCTGTCGCACGGCGCCGACGCTGGTGTTTGGAAATGGGTTGGGCGCGGGCTCAGTCACCGCATCGGCGATAAATGCCGCGATCAGGTTCCGCTCGGCGATGTGCGTGGCCGTGAGTAGGGCGTCAGCGAGCTGAGAGTGGCTGATCGTCATGAGGTTTCGATGATCTCGGACCGGACGGTGAGCGACAGCCCCGCGAGGCCAGCGGAGGTACGTAGCGGGATACGCGGTCTGCCGTTACATCCATTGGGCCGGGACCGGCAGAACGCCGGAGCCACACGTGTCATGCGCGGGTTCACGGCTTGACCGCGATGCTGTTGGCGCGGGCACGGGGGAAGTAGCTGTAGAAGGTGTCGCGGTTGACGCCCATACGCTTGGCGATCTCGGCCACGCTGATCGTGCCGGCTGCGAGCATGGCCCGCGCCGCCTCCAGGTCGGCTTCGCTGAGCTTCTTTGGCCGGCCACCCTTGCGACCCCGAGCAAGCGCAGCCTTCAGGCCTTCCATGGTGCGTTCGCGGTTGAGGTCGAGGAAGTACTCGGCCATGGCGCCGTGCATCTGCAGGGCGAAGCGGCCGTGTGCGGTGGCGCTGTCGAACTGCTCGGTGAGCGAGCGGAAGTGGACCTCCTTCACCCGCAGGCCGTCGATGGTGCGCATCATCTCGACGAGGGAGCGGCCGAGGCGGTCGAGCTTCCAGACCACGAGCACGTCCTCGGGGCGCAGGAACGCCAGCGCCGCCTCGAAGGCGGGGCGCTTGGTGCCCGCCTTGCCGGACTTCTTCTCCTCGAACAGGCGCTCGCAGCCGGCGCGGGTCAGGGCGTCGCGCTGGAGGTCGAGGTTCTGATCCTGGGTGGAGACACGGGCATATCCGACAAGCATGTCGGGACAGTGCCAAAAGAGCGTTTCTCCGGCAATAGAAAGACCGACACGTTTCTCCGACAAAAACGGGGCCGTTTCAGACGGCTTGGCGGGGGCTCTCCGTCAGAGTCGGGAAAACGATCGTTTTAACGATATAAAGGCTGATGGGACAGATGTCTCTGGAAGGGAGAGCGCCACGGTTCATACGTCGCTTGTCCCATCATTGTGATTGCCGAACGCGTATAACAGCCGAAATAGATATTTCGATGCGTCAGCAGCGCATCAAGTCAGCAGAACGGTCCTTTTTTTCTCCACATCTATCAATATTATCCTTTATTGAATAAGAAAATATAATCATTGATGCCATAAGCAGAGCGATAGCGATCAATAATTGCCACTTGGAACTTCCTTTGATCTCTGACGACATCGAATATTACCTTTCCATTCCGATGATTTACGGCTAAAATCAAGCCAGACCTTACTTGCATAATACCACGAGCAGCAAAAACATAGTTAAGAACGCTCTTTACGGCGGCATAAACACAAGGGATATTGAAGAACGCAAGAAAACCGCGGGGCATAAAATCGTACAATCTCACTGCTTCAAACTTAGATCTGTATTGCAATAGGCATGAAGAGCCTCAAACGGTATTTTGTTTAAGTTATAAGCTTGTCGCCTTATTCGAAACCCGCGGCTTGTAGATTGAAAATTCGAGCGTATTGACCTCCAGATCTTAATAACTCCTCATGGGATCCATTTTCACTGATCTCACCTTGCTCAAAGACTATTATCCTGTCAGCGTTTCTTGCCAACGAAAGATTGTGGCAAACGATGACGACAGTTGTATCGCGCTTCATTTTTTCAACACTCCTCATAAGAGCAATTCCAGCCTCTGTATCCAAAGCAGCAGTTGGCTCATCCATAATAAGAATTTCTGAATTTTTGAAGAAAGCTCGTGCACCTGCTACCTTCTGCCATTGTCCCCCAGATAAATCAACGCTCTTTGCAAAATTCATACCTAGCATTTGATCATATTTACCTGGAAGAGAAGTAATTATGCTGTCGGCTAAGCTTTTTTCCGCCGCGGCAATTATTTCAGATAGCGAACCAGATCGTTCGGTTGAAGAAATTGAAATGTTTTCTCTCGCGGTCATATTGTACTTAACGAAATCCTGAAGCACGACACTAATCAAAGAATAATAATCGAACAAATCTATATCGGCTATATCTACCCCATCTATAGTGATAGTGCCTTCTGTTGGCATATAGAGCCGCGCAAGGAGTTTTATTACCGTGCTCTTACCAGCCCCATTCTCCCCGACAAACGCCAGCATTTCACCTTTGCGGATAGTGAAATTTAAATTTCTGAATACCCATTTGGCTCCGCCAGTATATCTAAATCCCACATCCTTAAATACTATCTCATCTTCGAATTTCGCGATCTTCCTGCTAGAACGCGCCAAGGCAGGAATACTCGAGCTGCTATCTATCAACGAATAAAAATCCCGCATGTAGTTACTTTGCGAAGCAATTTGTGTAAATGAAAGCACAACCCCCTCAACTATGGCGTTCAGTTGGAGCAACACACCAGAAAAGAACACTAAATCACCAATAGACAGTCGCCCACTCAAGGTTTGCCAAACGATAGAGCAGTATGAAAGATAGTAAGCCAGCGACCCGATTATACTTGCTGCACTGCTTACCGCGGCCCTCCGCTTGGCGATAACACGATTTGTCCTTGAGATCTTTCCTGAAACAGTGTTATAAATATTAACGAGATGGGGACCCAGTCGAAAGATTTTTACTTCCTTTGCGGAAAGCAATGCTGTACCTACCTGTTGTAGATAACTAAGCAACCTCCTATCTGGCGTAAGATGCACCGCGGCTTCATACTGAATACGATTAAAGTAAGACTCAGTTACTATCGACGGGATAAATGATATAGCGATGAGGAATATGAACCAGCTTGATAAATAAAACAGCGATGCGGACAATAGTACAATAGTAGCGAGACCCTGAATTTGATTTATTATATTGGTCACGAGTTGTTGGCTGATTATAGTTGAGGTATTGGCTCTCTGAACAAGATCTTGTGTTTTACTATTCTCTAAATTCTCAAGACTAATTGAACTGACATGTCTAATAATATCAGTCGCAAGCTTGAAATTATGCACCTCGAACAAAGATGCCTCGACAAAGGTTGTCAATCTTGCGGCAACGTTCCCGGAAACAACAAGTAAGAACTCCAGGAATATCAATCCGACTAATTTTAGTGCTGGGTCTGTTTCAATCCACTGCGAGAATGATATTCCTATAGTCGTCACATTTTTTTCGTGCGAAATTGTATCGATTATCAACTTCGCTACCAACAAAGTCAGAGTCGGCTGCATCACTCGAAACATTCGGGCCGCAACGATTACGGCGGAAAGCCTGAAGTTGAGTCTAAGAAAGGACAGTACAATGCGACTTACAAGGCGAAACTTGTCGCCTGCGCCGCTTAAAGAACTAAAAGCTTTATTAAACGGCATTTTTATGAATTCCAACTTTCATATGGATGGCCGTTCGCCATTGAGAGAAGCTCTTATATCTAAGCCGTTTTTGCAAGAGCCGCTCATCCTCAGGCGGCTCAGCGCAATACTAGGAAGAGCCGTACAAATACCATGCAGCTTTCATAGATCAGCGATGGGCCGCTTGCTTGACGGTCTGATCTCGGTTCCACTAGAAAAACACGCTAGTACGCTCCTCCATTTCGAAGAGTCAGAGGAGATGTGATCTGTGGGAGCCTGGGGCATGCCTCAGGCTGCTGCGCGCGTCTCGCACGGCAGTGCGCCATCGTAATTGATCGGGCGCCCCCCATAGTCACCTCCTGTGCGCCAACATCATCCTGCTCTGGCCAAACACCTCTCCGTCTCGGCCGTCGCGCAACAGGCAGGCGTCAGTCAGCCATCTGGCGCTGCCATTTGCACTATCAAAGAAGGCATAGACGGCCAGCGCGACAAGACTCGTCCACCGGTAAGCGGCGCCGCTCCACCGACATCGCCGTCCAGGTGATGGTCCTGACCTGCTCCAAGCTGCGCAGTGAGCTGCCCCATTGGAACCGCCGCGCCCCGGCAGAAACCGTCGGGATTTCGCTGCAGTCTGTCCAGCGCATGCAGGTTGCCCGTCGCCTTCAGCCGCATCGGATGCACAGCTTCAAACACTCGAACGATCCGCTTTCGCAGCAAAGGTCGCGGACATCGTTGACCTCGACATCCAAGCCCTGGCGCGTACCCGCCTAAGGCGTCCTGTAACGCTAGATCGCCTCGGAACTCTGACCCACAACAACGTCCAACACATACGCCCCCTGTCCAACCGGCCCCTTTTTTATAGCATTGGAAAAGCGAAGTTATCCTACATGGCGAATGCTTTATGCCAACCGGTACGACTGACCGCCACTGTGTTTAGCAAACCTAGAGCGGTCCCCGAATACCCCTCAAGCAAATTATCTTCCGACACCGATATGTGGCCATCTAGAAACTTCCGACAGGCATCTGTAGTTTTAGTGCATAGCAAAGCATAGCTACCTGACGAAGAAAAATCAGTCAATACTTCTTCAGCAAATTTTATTGCTCTCATTACTCCGGAATACCCATGACACAAACAATGTTCATTATTTCGAATTCTTTGTTCCCCACAAAATACAATATCATCGAATAATTTACGGCCCCAGGACAGAGAAATTTTATCATCCAATATGCGGCCCCCTTTGCAGAAGGCAATAGCAACAGACAAGTCCCCGTAGCACCATCCTAATCTTGATGAAATTATTTCGTTTTGAAAAAATGGATACCGCGAAATATTGCTTTGCGGCAACTCGTGACTCTTCAACCAAACCAATGACTCCTGAAGCGCTTCTCTCAATTTATCGTTTTGCGGATATTTTGAAAGACAGTCTGCAAAAATAGCAATCAAAGCTGGATATCCATGGGCCAGCCCAAGATCTACGCCTAGATCATGTCTAACTCGGCTATCTATATTTTTTTTAGGTGGGTTTCTTATGCAATTAGACATTTGGGCAGATCGAAAAATCTCGATGGCTCTTTCGATCAATGCGGCCGAAAGGATATCATTATTTAGGATTTGATTTCTTTTGATGGCATATATCAGTAGTCCCGCGATGCCGTCCACCAGACCCGGCATATCAATAGTATTTAGCCTGGATAATATTAGCTCGTCAAGTTCTTTTATTCTCTTGGATAGGGTCAAAGAATGCATGGTATTCAATGTTATACACGTTAGACCCCAGTACGTACCTGCCGGGCCATACCAAAACCTTAGATCTTCGGAGAAATTCGAATTTACAACAAGATCAATCAGGTCGTTAAACGAGCTATTCGAAGTGCTATTGACGCCATTTATATAATTCAATTCTTCATTAAGGAGTAATTTACCGATCAAGCTGCCGCCAAACTCCATATAGTCCGGGCCAATATTATCTGACAACTTATTTTGGATTTCTTGAGCAAGATTTATTAGATTTGTACTCCGCATGAAAATCCTCCTGGCGTCACCAAGGCGATTTGGCCACGTCCCGTCGCTGTTAAATCAGTATACTACGTGTGTGTTCTCTGCTTACTCGAATAGGATCTGACATAGGACTGCAGAAAACTAGAAAACTTCAGATACCGATTTGATGGCAGCTCTCGGAAAGGTACTATGATTATTTTGCGGATCTGGGGCGCCCTTATCGCCGGCGCGAGCCGGGTTGAGATCCTCAGCCCCGATCCTCAGGCTGCCCTCGTCTGTGAGCTGGTGAGCCAGACTGCCCAGTTCATGTTGGACGCGAGGTTTGCTAGCCCGATCTTCATCAGGGCTCGCGCCAAGCCGATCGTGAGCACCACGAGCGCCATCGGCCCCTTCTGCCGGACGAAGACGTGCTCTACGGCAGCGCGGGCCTTCGACTTTCCGCCGTTGGCGTGAGCGACGTTCCTCGCCATCGGCTTGCTCGACGGGTTCTTGCGATAGACGCGGGAGCGGAAGCCATCGGCTGCGAGGTGCGCCTCGTTGGCCTCTGAGCGGTAGGCCGTATCCACCCAGACGGTGCTGGCAATGTTGGCCTTCGACAGGAGATCGATCAGTTGTGCCCCACAGTGGCAGGCCGCATCGGTGTCCATACAGGGGCGAATCAGCCCGTGGCGTCGATCGATACCGACGTGGTTCTTGTGGCCGAAAGCTGGCACCGCGATGTCGACCCACTTCGCGCCATCCTTGGTTGGCTTGGCCTTCGACCATTTGAGCATCCAGCACGCATCCCGATCCTCTAGGGAAGGCCTCGTTGGTTGGGCCCGCCAAGCAACGGGCACACGGTCGGCCTTCAGGTCCGCCTTGTCCGCCTCGGTGTTGCGCTGCTTAGGTGCAGCCACCACGGTCGCATCGACGATCTGCCCACCCATGGCAATGACTTGGATCGCACAGTCAAGCTACTAAGCAAATATTGGCTTGGTTCGCCCAGTTCCATCATCTGTTCGCCTTTTGTCAGCGACCGGCGGACATCCGTGTTGCCTTTTTAGCTCTGAACGTAGTGCTATTCGATAGTTGTTCGAGCGCATCGCACGCAATCGCTTCAAATCTTGTAACGAAACCGGCTGGCCCCACCTCAGACAAAAGAAAAACGCGACGACATACTAATCCGATGACCGACGTGAAGCTAAAGGCATGATGACAACCTATGATCCATCAGGAACTGAATTCCTACCGCAATCCAAGTTCATAGAAACCTTGCAAAATAGACCTCAGACAGATTTATGCCGTAGAAGCTGACGTAATAACAGCGAGATGGCAAGATTTTTTCCGATATAATAAGTAAATAATAAGTATTATCTTCTAAAAGCAAGCATATCTGTGCGTGTATGCACAGCATACATCGCGTCAGCGCATCGCGAGCACACACGACCTCGCATCTTCAGCGCCCTTACGCCAGCGCCGAACCTTGAAGGATCGATACATATTCGATCAATCAGAGGTTGACAACCGGCACGAGCTAAGAATCCTATACGTCGGCTGGCATCACATTGCGAACCGCCAGCATCGGAGAAGCCTCGCTAGATAAGGAATAGAATAAATGCAAACTATCTCCTCATCGCGTTCCTCTCATCCTGCCCCGAGTGTGCTCTCCAATCTTTTGGAGAACCTCAAAAGACAGGAGGCAGCAAGTTTTCTAAATCAGAGAACGATGGAATTCAGAATTGCGGATGAAGAATCTTTTAGCAGAATTAGCGGGAATAGAAGGAGAGATCCCTATAGTGAAAGCGCGTGCTGCGCAGTTACAGGCCGCATAACTTCATGCGGAAGTTGTACAGAAAGCTGATTTATCAGGGGAGAGTTTGACCGATAAATCTTTCTCTCCCCACAATACACCGATGCTATATCGACTTATTATTCAAGAGAACTCGGAATTTATCTGTAGCAGCTCGTTTAGAAGCCAGTCAATGTCGAGAGATGTTATGACTTTGAGTTTAGGCGACTCTTTTGTTGTAAGATCCCCCATGCTGCCGTTCGGTTCGATAGATGTTTTTACTGTCATCTCCCATTGGAGGATGAAATATACTAATGCAAACGACTCCTCTGCGTTTGGATCGCAGAATTTCCAATTCAATGAGACTTTTATTTCTGCTCTTTACCTCGCCGCTCCGGAATTTTGGCAGCGACTTGATAGAAAAATCAGATCTCTAAAAGTCGATGATCAGACCATAGAACATAAAGATCTAGTTTCATTGAATAGATACATATCAAGATCTACGCGCCGGTGCACTCCGTTCGGACTATTTTCGTGCGTGTCTAGCGGTCATTTCGG
The DNA here is from genome assembly GCF_900116245.1 of Methylobacterium sp. yr668. Classification (NCBI taxonomy): domain Bacteria; kingdom Pseudomonadati; phylum Pseudomonadota; class Alphaproteobacteria; order Hyphomicrobiales; family Methylobacteriaceae; genus Methylobacterium; species Methylobacterium sp. yr668. The sequence goes on from NZ_FOZY01000037.1 coordinate 21,526, forward strand.
TCAAGAAGACCGCGTGGAGATTAGCCCAAAAGACAAAATTTCGTGTATCGCGTTTCCATCTGCCGAGATTTCCTCCAGTATTATCGATTACGTCAATAGAAATCCAGACCTACGGCCAGTCCGTAAGTACAAGCTAAACTCCAGCGTAGTTTTTAATGGCTTCGGATTTTATTATTATACTATCGCAGGAGCTTCGCCATTCCGGTATGAACGGCGCGAACTGCCGACAGATCGGCAGTTAGCAAATTTGTACAGCCGTCTTCAAGAAGGTAGCCTCACAGAAGAAGATATCATTCTGGTCCTGAGCAACGGATCTGAAGAAAATAATCACGCGGCCGGCGAAATTTTTAGATATTTATTGCACCTAGAATTTCTGCAGCCCTTCGACGACCCAAGCAAGCACGACTATAATGTTTGCGAATTTTATAAGGAGGCCCTCAATAGAAGTGCGGCTCCGGGCCATGTAGAGGTAGATGCAACTATCCGATCATTATGCGATGCATACGAGCGGCTATGTTATAGTAAAATTTCTTCTATCAACGGTATGATGGATGGAATTAATAGCATTAAGAGGTTGACCGGACATCTCTTTCATATAGAGCACGAAAAGAATACTCGAGTCGTCAACGGACATGGCGCAAAAAAGAACAATCTAGTGCATGTTGATTGTTTTAGAAATACTTGCCTGTCTGAATTGTCGAATAAGTCTCGTGTTTTTCTTATGAAAAACATACATCATTACATAACTGCCACTGCAAGACTAAATCCGGCCTATCAGCGTCTGAAAGATATTTTCATAAAAAAATTTGGTATCAATTCCGTTCCTGCTGATATCGTTTTCGATCCGGAGATAGGTATCAATGCCATAGAGGTCTATGAAAATTCTAACAGTGAGGAATATGGCTCGTTCCTCAAGTTTGAGGAATTTCTATTTGTCCAGCTGGAAAAAATTTGGAATGCCGCCGGCCTTAGTTCTGAAAGAACTTACATTGACCTAGCGGAAATTGACATCGATGATAGCCAACGAAGACTTGCCAATCGTGTAACCGCTGGTAGTGTTATTCTTGGATTTATTGATAGCGGATTAGCCCCTCCTGCAGAACCTTGTAATAAATTTTATCTAAAGTATTTGTTTCTTGGATCGGGAACCGAGTTGATTGGTAGATTTTCAGTTGGTAATTCGCGCCTATTCGAAGTAGCGGCTGATCAAGCAGCTAGTTTCGAAGCTAGATTTTCAAGCACCATTGTTGCAGAGTTTATGCATAGCGACTCAGAAGATAACCGAGACGTCTACATATCTCCACGGCTATTCAAACATGCAATTATTTCTAATCGCGCCTATGGCTTCGCGAGTGGTTCTGAGATAATGAACCTCAAAGACCTACTTGTTTCGTTCAACGGTGACGAAGTTATGCTCAAAACCCGGGATGGCCGTCGGGTCATTCCGGTAGTATCTTCAGCTGTTGCCTGGAACAGACCAGGCTACTCCAATTTATATAGACTTTTTCCACTTTTAAATAAACAAATCACTGTTGGATTTGCTTGGCCAAGGAGATTTGGTTGCCTTTCTTATCTTCCGCGGGTGCAGTTAAATGATATGGTGTTAACGCCCGCCTCCTGGCTTATACCTGAGCAGCTGGTCAATAATATTAAGAAAGCGCCAGACAAAGATCGACACAAGTTCTTTCAAGCGTTTGCAGCAGAACACAAACTTCCTGAATTGTTAAGCGTCGGTGAAGCTGATGAAAATTTGACTTTTTGTTGGAAAGAGGATTTTGATGCGTCTGCTGCCTGCTCGCTTATCCTACGCTTCTCACCGCCAATCAGAGTGTATGAAGAAGTATGTATAGCGAGTCTTCCAGACGACAAAACGCGAGCCCAAATATATAATCGCGAGATAGTTGTTCCGTTTATTAACCGCAGTGCGCCGGTAGATTTACCTACCAGGGAGCTCCCAGCTCTTAGGCCACATAAATACGACTTCGCTGAAGAGCGTATAAGTCCTTCTGGAGAATGGTGCTATTTCAGGATTGAAGGTGAGCAATACATCATTGAAAATTTTCTTTGCTCCCTGATTTTACTTCTTGACGCGGAGTTTGGTATATTAACCGATGGGCCTGTTTGGTTTTTTATCAGGTTCAGTGATGGTGGAGATCATATTAGATTAAGGCTTAAGGAAAACGTGTTTTTGCGCGGTGACATATCTCAGCAGTGCATCAGGTATCTCGATCAGGAGGTTGCTAAAGGATCTGTTCGTAAATGGTCCATCGAGACATATGAAAGGGAAGTACATCGGTATGGGGGGGCGACCGTTATTGCATTTGTCGAAGAAATATTCAAGTACGACTCTGCGTTTGCGGTAAAAACTATCAACTTGCTTAGACAAAGCGCGGTTGATGATAGGTCAGCTCTTATTAGACTCTCTTTGTGCCTTTCTTTAATTGACCTTTTGAAGAGTTTTTTTGGTACCATTGAGAATATTCTTAATGTACTGGAATACTGGAAGAGCTACACAATAATCAATCCGGATATTGCGAGGCAGGCAAAGTCAGCCGTGGATAATATCAATCTTGAAATCCGCGCAGACGACGAATACAGCATTTCAAGTAAGCTGCATCCCAGTCTAGTTGAGCAATTATCTATTTTTTCCCAAGAAAGATTTGCACACATTCCGAGCCACTGCGCTAATATCATGGCGGCTGCACAATCAGGTTCTTTGACGGTTGCCGTCGAAAGCATAGTCCGGAGCATATTTCACATGACATGCAATAGATTAATGTCGCGGTGGAGAGAGGAAGAAGAGGCGTGCGCGATAGAGATTACTTTGAGGGTCGTTAAGGCGATACAACACAAGAAAAAGGCGGTAGCCAGCAGGAATATCAACACATCGCCTACATTGTCCAGAATTTGAGCGTTTTAACGGGCTCATTTCCATCGCTTGTGCCCGTACACGGCTCCGACTCGCAAAGACCGGTGACTGCTAATCGTTCTTGGGTAAGCGCTGTCTGGGCGGCACCCTCCGACAGACGGTGTGGAGACGACATACGGAGCGGAATGGGAGCGGCTGGCCTACTGCTGGAGCCATGTGCGTCAGCAATTCTATGACCTCGCTGCCGCCTCGCCGATCGCGACGGAGACGCTCTCCCGCATTGCCGTGCTCCTACCGGATCGAGGCCGATATACGCGGGCGTCCGGCCGAGGAGCGACGGGCGGCCCGTCAGGAGCGAAGACGGCCGGTGGTCGAAGCGCTGGAGCCGTGGCTGCGGGAGAAGCTCGACCTCCTGAGCCGTAAGAGCAACCTCGCGGAGGCGATCCGCTACGCCCTGAGCCGCTGGGCGGGGCTGAGCCTGTTCCTAGATGATGGGCGCGTGGAGATCGACTCCAACACCGCCGAGCGCACGATCCGGCCGCTGGCTTTGAATCGGAAGAATGCCCTGTTTACTGGTTCGGACGGCGGAGGCGAGCACTGGGCGGTGATCGCCTCGTTGATCGAGACCTGCAAGCTCGTCGGTGTCGAGCCGCAGGCTTACCTGTCCGACATCATCACCCGCATCGTCGAGGGCCATCCGCAGCGGTACCTCGATGATCTGCTGCCATGGGCTTACCAGCCAACGCCAGCCCTCAAAGCCGTGGCCTGAGGACAGCGCTTACGAATATGGCGGCGTGCCTCGTTCCGTAGCGTGCCCATATGCGAATGACCGCCTCCCAGCAGAGCCCTTCCTGTTCAGGTGCCCTGCTCGGGATTGGTCCGGGCGGAGTAGCGGTCTCGGGCCGTGAACCGGTCGGCCGGAAGGTCGATGATCGGCCGGCGGTAGATCGCCTCGCTCAGAAACGTCCGCTCGATCTCGATCTGATCCTCGTCCAGGTCGACGTACCAGCAGCGGCGACGGCCACTCCAACGGTAGCGCCGCGCCTTCAGCAGTTCCTTGGTCTCGATCGGAGATCCCTGCGCCCATAGCCGCACCGTCGGCTTGCGCGCCGTCTCCAGGAGCGCGGCCAGAGCCAACTGGCCGGAGGCCTGCAGCGGCCGGGCGAGCAGTGCCAGCAGGGCGTGGCAGTCGTCGATCGCCCGATGGCCGCGGTGGAACAACCCGCAATCGGCCAGCAGATAGCCGAGCTTCAGCCCCTCGTGCCCCTCCGCCCGCCACGGGATCTGGTGGCACGAGCAGCCCCAGTTCTTCTCGCGGAACACCGGCCAGCGCGGTTCGCACATTTGCCGGTCGAAGCTGGCATTGTGCGCGATGACCACGGCAGCGTCGGCTGCGATCCGCGCCACCGCCGCATCGTCGATCCGCTGCCCGGCCACATCGGCGTCGGTGATGCCGGTCAGTCGGGTGATCTCCAGCGGGATCGGCTTCTGCGGCTCTTGCAGCTGGTTGAGGGTGTCGAGAACCCGGTAGATGCGCCCGCTGGCGCCGTACTCGAATTTCAGGATCCCGAGCTCGATCACCTCGTCCGTACTGAAGTCGGTGCCGGTGGTCTCAACGTCGACCACCAGGCCGATGAAGGTCGGCTCGTTGGGGGCGTCCGGATGGTCAGCCAGTGGCTGCAGCCGACGCAGCACGCGGTAGTCGCCCGTGCCTTCGAGGACAGTGGCGATGCTGTCGAGGGGCTGGCTCACGTGCCTGGCGGTCCCGGTTCTCCCTGGCCGCGCACCATCCCGGTCGCAGCGGCGGATCCGCCTGAGCCTAGCGGCAGGCCGAGCAGTACGGACAGCCACGGTCAGGCCTGTCCACAGACGGATGCGGTGTCTGGCCTCCACCCCCGCCTGCTATTGACCGTCAGATTAGATCTGTTCTAATTCGTAACTGAGCGCAGCCGCCAGCTGCCACCCAGTTCCAGGAGCCCGATCATGGCCAACGCCAAGTGTGAGACCTGCCGCTTCTTCGACGAGCACAAGGGCAACGGCGCCGTCGCGCAGAACGATGCCGGCCTGTGCCGCTTCAACCCGCCGGTCAGCCAGCCCGCGCCCGAGTCGAAGGGCCTCTGGCCGGTGGTCGCCACCGGCGACTGGTGCGGCCACTACACCGCCGAGATGACCGCCGCCGAGTGAGGCGGATCGTTCCGAGTGGGACGCTGGGCCGGCCTCGAGGCCGGCCGTTTTCGTTTGCGGATAAGGGTCCGTGGAGCAGACTGGACGACGGCTGGAAGCCACGGGGCCAGCTCGATCGACGCCGTCCGCGCAGCCGGGTTCCTCGACAGGCCTACGGGGTCTCAGACGCTTCAGTGCGTGTGGTGTGATACTCCAAGCTTATGGCAAACCACTGGCAAACTTGCTGGCAACGACTGGCACCCTGTGGGTCCTTGTAGCCCGTCGTGGGCGCAGCCTTCCTCAACCGCACAGACGCTACAGCGGATGGGTGGCGGCGCCGTCGGATCCGGTCTCAGCCTGAACGGCGACGTGGCACGTCGGTGGCGGCACGGCAGGGTACGGGCCGGGTCCGGCAAGAGGCGGTAGAAGACGGTCGTGGTACGGTAGCAAGAAGGGCATCACACCACACGCACTGAAGGTGCAGGCAGCCGTGGCGCTCCATCCGATCGAGCCGAACCGGCAAAAAATCAGCCCGTATCACCCGATGGATCCACCTCTCCCTTCTTTCTCGGACGGTGTGAGGTCTGAAGCTACTTCAGACTGTGCGTCGGGTCGTCCCCCGGATGTCGATCGACTTGGCCCCGGTTTGCCTTCCGTTCGTGTTCGGGCTCTGCCGGCCTTGCTCCGAGCATATCGGACGATTTCCACACATCGCACCCGCATCGTACGCGTCGCCGCCCGACTTTATGCTCCGGACTATGGCCGAGCTGTTCCCGGCATCACTGTCGCTTGCGTCCGGCACGCGGCGCGGCTGTCGCGCCTATGCCTGTGCGTCGAGGCAGATCGTGTGCGGGGCATATCGGACGGTTGTCGCGTCGCTGATCACCCCATGTCGGCATCGTTATCGCAGGGATCCTCCGGCGTCCGGACGTGAGCTTCGAGCCGGCAATCGACCCTGGCTCTGGCCAGCCCAAGTGGCGTTGCCACAATCGCTTTTCCGGGTTCTGGCCGCGAATGGCCTTCCGGAGGTGCGTGGTGTGTGCTGACAACGAGAGCCCGCATCCGACAACCAGGCTCAGCACGATCGGGGACGCAAGCCGTCACTAAGCTGAGCCAGGAAGCGCAACGAGAAGGACGGGAGATAGCAGGACATACTCCACACCTCGAGCCGTCCCACACAGCGCCTCTCAAGGCTGGCAGCATCACCCCGACAAGGAGAAGGCCGCGGATCTGGTAAGCCCAACCCCGGCTCGCCTCAGGTCCGACGACGACCGCCGCACAAGTCCGCGCTCGAGCCCGAACCACAACCCGGCGACCCCGAGCACACAAGCCGCTTCAACACGCCGGCGGAACGCGAACGGGGACATCGCTGGGCCAGAGGGTTGAGTTCGGCGGGCTGATCGAGGTCGACGCGGTTCATGCCCGGCCTGGGGAGCCGCGACCCTGACGCGATGATCGTCGCGCCGATCACGGCCGCAGCATCCTGTGGAGCGTCGATCGGCTCGCCAATTGGCTCGATCCTGAAACCCCACCCGGCGAGCCGATCGATGATGACCGACCTGGTAGAGCTCCGAACTGCAAGGGACGGTCATCAACGAGCAGATGTCAGCGTCAGGACCGGGTGCGTGCGTCGACCGTCACGAGGCGACGGGTTCTGAGGCCGCCGCCCGCTGAGGCCGCCCGAGGCCGAACCCCTTGGCCAGCTGCGAGCGCCTCTCAGCATAGCCTGGCGCGATCATCGGGTAATCGGCGGGAAGCCCCCACTTGCTCCTGTAGGCGTCCGGGGTCAGCCCCAGCTTCGTCAGATGGCGCTTGAGCGTCTTGTAGGTCTTGCCATCCTCGAAGCTGATCAGCGCCTCGTGCGTCACCGAACGACGGATTGCGGCGGCCGTCGGCCTCTCGACCGGCGCAGCAACCGCGGCGTTCGAACCGCCGAGGTTGGCCACAGCCTCCCGCGTGCGAATGATCAGCTCAGGCAGCTCGGAGACAGCAATATGATTGTACGCTACATAGGCAGAGACGATATCGGCCGCCATCTGCGTATAATCGATGGTATCCCCGTTGCTCGTCATGGATGTTTGATCCACCACGCATCTCCATGAAAGACAATATGCACATCGCAATATAACCCCTACTGGGACGTGTCAAAAAGTTTCTATCATGAGCTAGCGTTCCGGCATCATAATGCGATACACAATATACCGTTGCTATGATAGGCTTCATTTTTACCGAAAGTTGTAATCGCTGAGACCCGGATCGTTGCCCAACTGCTTCGCGCAGCAGGGCCTTACCGTCCCGATCTTCGGCACGGCGCGCCCGAACACGAAAGCCGACTTCAAGACCTCGGCGGGAACCGCTACCTTCACCCCATGATTGACGCGCCGGTCACAGCCACTGCCTCAAACACAGAGGCCGCCGCCTCGGCCGGGCCGGCCGCCGGCGCCGTCGTGGCGGGCCGCTACGAGGTCTCCCGGGCCTCCGAGTTGTGCGCATTGCTGCAGGAGCGGCCGCCCGTGTTCCCGACCGCACCCGGAGATCCGATCCGGCCGCTGGCGCTCGGTAGCCTGCAGATGCTCACGCAGCTCGCCCGGCCGGGGATCCCGCCCGCGCAGCTGAAGCAAGCCCTGAAGGTCTACTGCCTCGGCCTGGGCTACCTGCTCGCCCTCAGTCGATCCGGTGCGTGGCGGTACGATCTGGCCGGCCATCCGGTGGGACCGGTAAGCGAGGAGCACCGCACAGGTGCGCGGCGTCAGTTCAAGGGCGTGCAGGCATACCGAGATCGGATCCGGGCGGCACGCCGGGCCACGAAACAGCCGCAGGAAACGCCCGCGACCGCCCCCGTCGACGCTGCGCCGGCGGCCGTGAGCCACCAGCCGGCCTGACCTCGATCCCGCGCGGTCTACAGCCTGGCCGCCTCACGGCAGCGCCATCGCGGTGTAGGCGCGGATCCAGTTGGGAGCGAGGATGTCGCCGCTGTCCGTGATGATCCACGGGATGGCATCCTCACCATCGATGGCCTCGGCTGCAGCGTCCAGGGCGGCGCGCAAGGTCGGGAAGCTGCGCATCTCGGCGGCGCGAGCCGGAGCATGGCCGGGCCAGAGGGTGAGTTCGGCGGGTTGGTCGAGATCGACGTCGATCATGGCCCGTGATCTGGCGGCGGATCTGGCCCCTATGCCAAGGACGTGCCGCGCGGGTTCAGCCCAGCGTGTGAGCGGGCCGTGAGCCGGCGCGTGCGGTGACCAGTTCCACCGGGGCGCCGACCCTCACGCGACCGCCCGGCCGAGGCGTCACGGGCGAACCGAGGGGAACTGGCCCGCGGTCGCCTGTCGTCGCGCGCTTGCCCGCCGCGGTGCCGTGCGGTGTCGCGAACGCCTCGAGCACCTGGCGGGAAGAGGCGACGGTGTAGCAGGCCAAGCTCGGCCTGTCGCCGATCAGCCCACCCTTGGGAGACGGGTTTGCAGTTGCTCGGCCTCGGTACGCCAGGCGTCGCGCTCAATCTGCACGGCCTCGATGCGGGCGTGCAGGTGCCCGGCGTCGATGGCGGTTTTCATCAGCAGGTCCTGGGCGTCGCCGAGCTGCTGGCGCAGCTCGGCATTCTCCGTGGTCAGGGCGAGGAGCAGGGCCGGCAGGTCAACGCTCCTGGGATGGCGCATCGAGCTGCTCCAGAATCGGGAGCGGCGCCTCTAACCGAGCTGCACACCCGTGTCGACGCACGTCTGCGTGTCGGCGGATGCGCGCGGTCACAGGTGATCGGCCAGCCGGATGACGGTGGGTCGGTGGTGCTGTGATGGTGTGATGGTGGAGGGCGTTCGTCAGACCGTCCGGGCTCAGACCCTCAGCGCATGGCTCTGGTCTTCCTACCACCCTGTCGGATTCTCGAAGGTGTCGCACGATCGAGGTCGCCCGCTGCCTTCCGGCAGCCTTTTGACGGTTGGGTTATCCTCGAATCTAACGGGATTAGAACCTGAGTATGCGTGCGCTGTGCGGATTTGCACCCTCCCCCCTCCGCCGCATCCAAGCGCTGAGGCACGTGAGCGGGATGGGTCTTGCGGGCGAGGCGCAGCCATGCGGTCCACTCGGGCGCGACGATGCGGACGATGTTGGTGTCGTTGCGAAAGCCGGTGATCCGCCGCTCCTCGACGGTAACCAGCCCCAGCTTGCTCGCCTCACGGATGGCGTTGCGCACGGTGGTCTCGGCGACGCCGACGATCGCCGCGAGGTGGCCGACAGCGAGCCGGCAATCGCCCCGGCGGGCGGTCTCGGCCGCCACGAGCGCCAGCACTGCCTGCTCGGCCAGGGTGAACCGCGCCGCCAACCCCGGTGGCAGCCGCCCGGAGGCCGCCCAGCGGCGGCGACGCTCCATCGACGCGTCCGTGCGCGGGCGTGAGCCCACCGACCGCCTGGCGCTTCCTGCAAGGGCTTGAGGGGCATCGAAAGCCTCGGCCGGCTGCGGCCCCAATGGGCTCGACGGCTGGCCGACACGGGCTGCCTTCCCGGTCAGCGTGCGCGCTTCGATCAACGCGGACAGGCTCTCGGCCTCGGCTTCGGTGATGTGTCCATCCCCGAACGCGCGCCAGAGCTGCGCCGTCACCTGAGGCAGGGCGATTCGGCTGGCCGCCTCGATGGCGCGGCGGATTTCTTCTGCAAACATCCCTTCCCGGCCCTCGTCGGGCCACGACAGGTCGTTCCGAGCCGCCGGTTAGGGCGTCCGGTCCACAGGCAAAGCCTCACCGTCGCGAAAGTTGGCGCTTTCGCTTGACGCCCGGGGGCATCTCATGGCTTGTGAGGGGCAGCAAATCCGGCCTCACAGGCCCTTTGGGTTTCGACGGCCCTCCAGTTTGGCGACTGGGGGGCCGTTGGCTTTTCAGGGGTCGACTTGCGGCGGCGTGATCTCCTGATGGTGCCGGCGACTCGCGCGAGGCGCTGCGTAGCCGGACATCGCATGTCGGCTGGCACGCACGGCTAAGTCAACGTTGGGGCTTCGTACGGATCGCTGAACGTGTTGGCGAGGCCAGAGCGCTGAGGGCGATCTTGGAGCCTGTCGCATTGGCCCTGCTGGTTTCGAAGGCCGTCGTAGAAATGCCGAGCCAACGCAGTACTGCGGCACTGCCCCTCCCCTACAGCGCGAACCGCCTCACGCTGCGACCGTGCACGATGGCCAGGATCAGGACGCCGTCAGCCACGACCTCGTACAGGATGACGTGCGCGGAATGCTCGTGCCGGTGCACGCCTGAGCGGATCCCGTCGGCCTTCCGGCCCATGCCGGGGTTGTCGGCGAGAAGCTGGAAGGCGTGCTCCAGACCGGCGGCATAAGCTTCGGCTTGGCGGACACCGAACCGCTGGTAGCCATGAACGGCGATGTCGAAGAGGTCCGCCTCGGCCCGCCTCGTGAGCGTATAGTCACTCATCCAGCGGCTGAGCGGCCTGCGCGTGCTTCTTCGCCCGTGCGAGGATCTCAGGGACCTTGCGCCGGCTCGATCCGCTGGCGCGAGCGTCATCGACGATCCGGCGCAGATCCTCGAGCGTCAGTTCGGGATGGGCACGCCGCTCCCGGTCGCGGCGGACGAGATCGCGGACATAGTCGCTTGTGCTGGCGTAATCGCCCTGCCTGATCTGCGCCTCGATCCACTCCTTCATCGGGTCGGGCAGAGAGATGGTCATGGTCGCCATGGGGGCCTCGTCGTCGACCTGAGCATACCCAGGATAAGCGTTTTTCACAAAAGCTCTTATGCCACCTAGAGGGTCGTTCGGCCTGATGCTTGCCGGGCACTTCCTCAACCGATCGGAATGGCATCGCGCTGTCGAGCCGACCCGTTGACGTGTCAACAATCTGACGGGTCAACGCCGAAACGGGTTGCGCCGTCACCGCGTTTCGGTGATGTCCTGTTAACAAACTGTCGCGATGCTAAGACAGCCCGTCAGCCCGTCACACTGTCAGAAGGTCAACGCGATGCATACGCTCGCCCTGGTTTCACAAAAAGGAGGGGCCGGGAAAACGACACTTGCCCTACACCTTGCGGTAGCGGCACACCGTGCTGGGCTTCAGGTTGCCATCGCGGACCTCGATCCCCAGTCATCGGCTTGGAAATGGTCCGAGCGGCGGAAAGATCACCCCGAAGCGGTGGTCACGTCGGCCGAGCAGCTCGATCACGTAAAGGCTCAGGCTGCCGGCGGCGGCTTAGATTTGCTGCTCATTGACTCCGCGCCGCATGCGGACCGGCCGGCTCTCGTGGCGTGTAAGGCCGCCGATTTGATCCTGATACCATGTCGCGCTTCGATCCTCGACATCGATGCGATCGGACAGACACACGACCTCACAACCATCGCGCGCAAGCCATCTTGGGTGGTCTTCAACGCGTGCAATACGTCAACCGAATTCGACTTGGAGGAAGCGCGTGCCGGTCTGCGCGAGCGCGACATCCCTGTTTATTCCGGTGCGATCTATCAGCGAGTCTCATACTCGCGCGGCTTCATCCCTGGCAGGACGGCCCAGGAGATCGAACCAGCGGGCAGGGCGGCCTCTGAAATTGATGAGCTGTTCCGATGGACGGCCAACCTGATGGGGCTGCCTCTTCCGCAGACCGGCGTCGAGGCTGCCTGATGAACGCTGCGCCCCGCTTCAGCCTCCGAGCAGCCGTTACCGACAGTGTCTCTACTGGACGCCGTGATGAGCCGCCGGCAGCCATAGAACCAGAGCCCGCCGCTGAGCCTGTGCAGACCGGGGTTTCGCCTCGGCGCGCCACCAAAAATATCAAGGACACGAAGACCCCTCGCCCGGCCACGCGGCAAGGCGCGCGTGGGATCACCGTCTGGGTCGAGCCCGAAATCTATCGCATGATCAAACTCGTGGGTCTCGACGCCGACATGACGACCCAAGACGTGATGATGGAAGCGATCAACGATCTCCTGATGAAGAAGGGCAAGGGACGTATCGTGAAAACGCGCTGACACTACAACGAGTTGTCCCGATGACGCGTCAGTGCGATGAATTGTTGACACGTTGACATTCTGCCTGTGATGGGCTTGCCGCAACCTGGGCTGCGGCCGGCAGAAGTGCGTTTGCCGCCCTATGCTGGCCTCCTAGCTTCCGATACCGTTGGCGTATCGGAAGCCACAAGCGCCATAGTGGGGCCGGTAGGGGGGCTCGCGGCCCACGATCAGCACGCTCTTCAGATCAGGATGCGCTCGATCTCGTCCAGGCTCACCTCGTCGGCTCGGCGATCGTAGAGCTGGGTCGTTCGAGTCGAGGAATGGTTGGCGATGGCTGCCGCCCTTTCCAGCGTGCCTCCGTTCTGGAGGTAGGCGGTGATCCCGGTCGCCCGGAACGTGTGGTTGCCGATCTGCGTGGCGATCCCGGCCGCCTTCGCCCGTCGCCGCACCATCGCGTAGGCGTTGGCACTCGGCAGAGCAGTGCGGGACAGTACGGCCGTCCCGCGCCGGATCGTCCGGAACAGCGGCCCATCGTCGTCCGCGGCGATGCCTGTGCCGTCCAGGTAGGCGTGCATGTAGGTTTCCAGGTTGTGGTGGCAGGGCAGCCCCACAGCCTTGCCGCCCTTCTCATGCAGGCGCACCCAGAGGCGGCGGTTTTGCACGTACACGTCCTCGACCCGCATGGCGGTCGCCGCGCCGATCCGCGCGAATGTGTAGACCATCAGGCCGATCAGCGCCCGGTCGCGTAGGCCGATTGGCGTGGTGGTGTCGATCGCGTCGAGGAGCGCGCGCGCCTCGTCGGGCGCGAGCACGGGCGTCTTGCCCCGCTTCACCACGTGTTTCGGCCCGCGCACGGCGGTCGCCGGGTTGAACGGGAGGACGCCGCCGGTCGCCAGCCAGTCGAACATCATCCGGATCGCTGCCAGGCGCTGCTTGACCGTGGGGGCGCTGTGGCTGCGCCCGAGATCCTCGACGTAGGCGGCGATGTGGATCGAGCCGACGGCCGTGATCGACGGCAGGCCGTACCCGTCCAGCCAGGCGCAGAACTCGCCTAGGGCCCTGGCGTAGGCGCGCCGGGTATGAGGGTTGCGGAGCTGCGCGGTGAAGAACTCCAGGAACCGGTAGGCGGCGCGCTCGCCGGCCGCGGCGACGAGAGCCGGGGCCGGAAGGGCGCTCAGGGTGGCGAGCGAGTTCACCCGGCTCACACCCGACTTCCGCGCTGGGCGGCGTAGTGGTCGTGCCGCTCACGCCACAGCACCTCGGCACGCTCACGCACGCGATCACGGTCGGCCGCCAGCCGGAAGCAGATGCCGTCGTTGACCCGGATGTGCTCCACCCCGAGTTCGCCGGCGGCGCTGGAGATCGCGTCCTCCCACAGAGGGTCCCAACGCGGGGGCGCGGAAACCTTGTTCTTCCGCCGGGCGGGAAGGCGGTACGGGAAGGCGTTGATGGCGGCTTCGGCCTCGGCCTGTCTCTGAGGGGCGAACTCGGGATCGAACAGGTAGCGCTTTGACATGCTCATCCGAGGCAGTCCATCTGCAAAGAATTCCAGGAAGCGGTAGGCGGCGTGGTCACCCGCTGCCGCAATCAGCGTTGGGGCGAGGGCGGTGTCGAGGATGGTGAGCTGGTTCATGCTCCCATCACTTTATTGAAATCTATCTCGATACCGGCGGCCTTGAACTCTTTTGCAAGGTCAATTTTCCAATGGCCATTCTCCATAGAAATATAAACAACACCCTCGAAATCCGATGGCTTCTCTACGTTGCCCTTGACCAGGGCAGAAACCTTTTCTGGGCCAAGCGCACCGATGAAAAAGCCAAGTTCGAAAACCACATTCTGGCGCGCGCGCGGATTGTTCGTTTCTGCACCGGCCTTCGCGCCCTGATCATCCGGTGTCATGAGGACAACGGCAAAGGCTGCGTCCGCGGCCTCCTCACGGAATTTCGTGATGATCGTGCGACCTTTGTTGGTGCGCTCGTGCAGGATGATGGGCTCAAGCCCTATGCTCTGGATATAGCGTGCAACCGTCTCGCGCGCGGCCTCATCATGGCCGTGGACAATGAACACCTTCCTTGAGGGAGCAGAGGAGGACACTTTCTGCATCGTCTCAGACGATGCCGGGGGCGTCAGCGCATGACCGAGCCACTGCATGCGGGTCGACACCGCATCCCGATGCCGGGTCCACGCTACTTCATCATTGCGATAGCCAGAACCCGTCACAAGGGGGGAATAAGGTAGGCCGCACCAAGTGGCGCTGAGCGCGGGTTTCTGTAGATCGTCTTCCAACCAACGTGCGACTTTGTTCACCCAACGCTCAAAGTCGCCATACACATTCACGGGCTCGCTGCCACGCAATAACTGGCGTCCTTCACTGAGAATTCCACTTAGCTTGGATGCAGGATTGCGTAGGCCCTTCAATTCTTGCCTCCCTGACCTGACCGGTATTTTAGACCGAGCCAATTGAGAGGCTACTGCATGGTTGCGGCCATGGGTAGCCGGAAGGCCAGATCTGGGAAGCTGACAGGCGCGGGCGGCCGATAGCCAAGCGACGAGTGCGGCCGGACGCGGTTGTAGGTGGATTGCCATAGACCAATCACGATCTGCGCTTCCTTCAGAGAGTAGAAGATCTCCTGCCTCAGGCACTCATCGCGAAGCTTGCCATTGAAGCTCTCACAGTACCCGTTCTCCCACGGCGAGCCCGGCGCGATGTACTGGATCTGTGTGCCTACCTTGTTGACCCACTTGCGTAGCGCCTTCGAGATCATCTCAGGGCCATTGTCGCAGCGGATGTTCTCAGGGATGCCGTGCAGGCACATCGCATCCGCCAGCGCCTCAATCACGCCGACGCTGTTGAGGCGCCGGTCGACCTTCAGGGCCAAGCACACCCGGCTATGCTCGTCGATCAGCGTCAGGGAGCTATGCCGGATTTTAGGTGACGGCGGTGGTCAGGCGGCGCGGTGATCTGGGCTCGCGGCGACCTCGGTCCCGTCGCGGAAGATGACGCCGGCCACGACCTTCGGCAACTGGTTTTCGCCCTTCAGCCGGCGCCAGGTTTTCGACGCCGCCATCACCAGCTTGAACACCATCAGCTTGGCGGTCGTGGCCGAGAGCGCCCCCTTGGTCCGCACGGTCCGATGCCGCACCGTAGCGAACATGCTCTCGATCGGGTTCGAGCTGCGCAGGTGATCCCAGTGCTCGGCCGGGAAGTCGTAGAACGCCAACAGCCTGTCACGATCCTTGGTCAGGCAGGCGGCGGCCCGAGGGTACTTGGCCCCGTACTTCTCGACGAAGACGGCCAGCGCCACCTCGGCTGCCGCCCGGGTCGGCGCGCCGTGGATCTCGCGCAGGTCCGCCTTCATCGCCGGCTGGATGGACTTCGGCACCTTGTCGAGGACGTTGGCCGCCTTGTGAACCCAACACCGCTGGTGAGCGGTGCCGGGGAAGACCTCGTCCAGCGCCCGCCAGAAGCCGAGAGCGCCGTCGCCGACCGCGATCTCGGGCGCGATCGAAAGCCCGCGCCGCTTCACGTCGACGAGCAGCTCCCGCCAGCTCTGGGCACTCTCGCGCACGCCCACCTGGAAGCCGACGAGCTCCTTGCGACCCTCGGGCGTCGCCCCGATCAGCACGAGCATGCACTCGGCCTGCTCCTCCATCCGGGCCTGCAGGTAGACGCCGTCGGCCCAGACGTAGGCATAGCGGCGCGCGGAGAGATCGCGGCCCTGCCAGCGGGCATACTCGTCCGCCCAGGCCGCGGTCAGCCGGGCGATGACGGCCGGCGACAGGTTCGGGGCGTCACGACCCAACAGGGCGGCCAGCGCGTCCTGAAAGTCACCGGTCGAGACACCGCGCAGGTACAGCACCGGCAGCAGCGCATCCAGGCTGCGGGTGCGCCGCGCCCACTTCGGCAGGATGGTCGAGGTGAACCGGACCCGGTCCTCAGACCCGCTCGCACCGCGGTCCCGGACACGGACCCGCGCGACCGGCACCGGGCCGATGCCGGTCTGGATCGCCCGCTCCGGCCCGTGACCGTGCCGCACCAGCCGGGCCCGTCCATCCTGCAGTCGCAGGTCCTGCATCGCGCTCAAGAAGGCGTCCGCCTCCATCTCGACAGCTTGGGCGAGCAGGCGGCGAGCGCCGCTACGCAGCACCTCGGTCAGGGGATCGTCGAGGTCTTCGGGATGACG
Organism: Methylobacterium sp. yr668; assembly: GCF_900116245.1. NCBI lineage: Bacteria > Pseudomonadati > Pseudomonadota > Alphaproteobacteria > Hyphomicrobiales > Methylobacteriaceae > Methylobacterium > Methylobacterium sp. yr668. The sequence continues at coordinate 37,672 of NZ_FOZY01000037.1, forward strand.
AAGTCGGACGAGGTTGGTAGGTGTCTCCATGGCGTATCGCTCTCACTGAGAGGTTCTGGCAGGCTCGACACCCGCCTCGATACGCCGCCTTCAACACACCGTCGTCA
>NZ_FOZY01000029.1:0-73941 GCF_900116245.1 Methylobacterium sp. yr668
CGCCGGACGGCCGAGCTGACCAAGTACGCGGCGAACGCGTTCCTCGCGGCGAAGATCACGTTCATCAACGAGGTGGCGGACCTGTGCGAGGCGGTGGGCGCGGACGTGCAGGCGGTGGCGCGCGGCATCGGCCTGGACAACCGGATCGGGTCGAAGTTCCTGCATGCCGGGCCGGGCTACGGCGGCTCGTGCTTCCCCAAGGACACGCTGGCCCTGGTCAAGACCGCGCAGGACGCGGGCACGCCGCTGCGGCTGGTCGAGACGGTGGTGGCGGTCAACGACCAGCGCAAGCGCGCGATGGCGCGCAAGGTGATCAAGGCCTGCGGCGGGTCGGTGCGGGGCAAGACGATCGCCCTCCTCGGCCTGACCTTCAAGCCGAACACCGACGACATGCGCGACGCGCCCGCGCTGGCGATCGTGGCGGGCCTGCAGGACGCCGGCGCCGTAATCCGCGCCTACGATCCCGAGGGCATGGAGCAGGCGCGCCCGCTCCTGCCCGGCGTCGCCTTCGCGGAGGATGCCTACCACTGTGCCGAGGGCGCCGACGCGCTGGTCCTCGTCACCGAGTGGGACGCGTTCCGGGCCCTCGACCTCGACCGGCTGCGGGCGGCGATGCAGCGACCGGTCCTCGTGGATCTCCGCAACGTCTACCGGGCCGCCGACGTCCGGGCGCACGGCTTCGCCTACAGCAGCGTGGGCCGGCCTGACGAACCCGGTGACCAGCCCGGCGACGAGTCCGAGATCCCGCCGGCTCTGCCCCCCGCCGACGCCGTCGCCGGGACCGCGTGAGGCGGGGCCGGGCCCGCGGAACGCGGGCCTGTCGTCGCCCGTCGTCGCCCGTCGTCGCCCGGCGCCGATGAGGGCGGCGGACGGAAGCCCCGCCGATCCGCTGGACGATCCCCCGTACGAGCGACCCGGCGCGCGGCCGCTCCGGCCGCGGTGACCGCGCCGGCGCGCGGGGCGAGAGGACGGGGAGGCCGATCCGCGGCGTCGGGACCGGGCCGGTGGCGCCGCGCCGATCCGCCGACCGCTTGGCGGGACGGTCGGACGCGAAACGGGTCCCCTCGCGGGCCGCCCGGGCAGGCGATCCACGAGGAGACCCCGAAGCTCCGTCCGGCCGCGCCGGACCGAATTTCTGCCAGGGCAGCCCCGCCGCGGCGGGGCCGGCGCCCGAGCGATCAGGCCGCCGGGGCCTTCACGCTCGCCAGGCTGGAATCTTCCCGGAGGAAGTACTTGTTGGTCAGGTAGGCGACCTCGGTCCGGTTCTTGGCCTTGAGCTTCTTCATGATGTTGCGGACGTGAACCTTCACGGTGCTCTCGCACATGTTGAGTTCGTACGCGATGATCTTGTTCGGCGTCCCCTTCCGGAGCGCCCGCGCCACGCAGAGCTGCCGCGGCGAGAAGATGTCATCGTCCCCGGCCTCGACCGGCTCGTCCACCTTGATGTTGGCCAGCAGGGGGAGGAGGCATTCGGCCGGGATGTAGACGCCGCCGGCCTGCACGAGCTGGAGCGCCTGCAGGGCGATGTCCACGGAGGTCGTCGTCGGGATGTAGCCTTTGACGCCGAGCTTGATGATCCGCACGATCTGGTCGAGGTTCTCGCCGTCCGAGATGACGGCCACCGGCGGAGCACCGGCCTCGCCCTGCAGGAACGCCAGTTCCCGCGTGATCTCGGTCCATTCGGTCTCGGTCAGGTTGCCGTCGGGCCGGCAGAGAACGACCACGCTCGCGGCGACGAACGGCGTCTGCCGCTTCCACGATTCGATGTCCGCGAAGACTTCGAACGACGTCTGCCGGTCGGCCTCGCTGAGCGAGGCGGCGAGGCATCGGCCGACGAGCTGGCGTCGATCGATGATGACGATGCGGCTGGCGCGGCCCCGGGACTGGTCCCGTTGCTCGACGACGACCGGGTTGTCACCGGCATGTGCACCCGAAAAGCCGCGGCGGCTTTCGGCCGTGTCCCGCTCAACGAGGGTGAGCGCGTCTCGAGTACCAAGACTGGCCATAGAAAATTACCTCCTTTCGAAGGAAGCCGAATGTCAGCGATGACGGGATACCCAATGCGCTCGCCGACGGCGTGACACTGAGATACGCGGTGGCGCCGGTCGCCTTGGGGCGATTGCCGATGACCACGGATACAATGCTAGCTTTCGTAAAATCGTCTGTAAATACCCTATTTGAATCTTAACCCTTAAATTGCAGGGCTAAATACAATCATCGCGCACTACGTACGTACATAGTGATTTGTTTGATTGCGCACGACGGTGCTGGTGGAGAGATGCATTCGCAAGATCATTCGCCGTCTGTGGTGGCCCGATTCAAGATCTTTTCGAATGTAGTCGCTCAGATGTCGGTTCTAAGAATATCGAAACTTTGTCTTATTCGGAACTACTTGTTGCGTGGTCGTATCGGTGGGACTTCGAGGGCAATTCAATGATCTCGGTGCGATGTAGGTATTCGTGACGGGAGTATTCGAGGGATGAGGGCCCGCTGTACCTGACTGAGGCTAAAAGGCAACATGCGTGCTCGGTTGTTTACCCTGTTGGGGTCCGAGTACTGATTTCATCGGTGCGGCGCTGTACCAAACGGCACGCTCCGCGGGAGGAGAGGCCGCCCCGCGCGCCGTCCGACGCGACGGGCGAATCACTGGCGGATCCCTGCCGGGATCCGGAATCGCCGCGGCGGCGATCGAGAGCGCTCTCCGCCGAAGTGGATACCGGTTCGGCGTGAGAGAGCGCGTCGAGACAAAGGATTAGAGCCGTGCCCGATTGCAACGCGATCGGGCACGGCTCTAGTCCAGCCGGACCAGGAGATCGCGCATGCCGCCGACATCGACGAACGTGCTGAGGTCGCGGCCGAGCAGGCCGGCATGTCGCTCCGCGTAGGCCTCCGGCGTGAGCGTCCGCAGGAACGCCGTCACCGAATCGGCGAGCGGCTCGGGAAACGCCCAGCCCAGGCGCTCCGACACCGCGTAGCGTCCGGTCGCCGTCGCGGCGCGCGCCAGCGTCAGGGCGCCGCACAGGCCGCCCTCGTAGAGCCGGTTCGGCAGTAGCCAGTCCGAATTCAGTCCATCATCGAGGTAATCGACGGCCCAACTGAAGTGGATCCCGCTGTAGATCTCCGGAAGGTCGCGGGGATTGGCGTAGGGGCCGCGGAACGACATGTTCGGCCGGCCGTCCAGCGTGTCCGCCAGGGTGCGCGGGGCGATGTCCTCCTCGGAGAGGCGCCCGGCCAGGACGATCCGCACCGAGTCGCCGAGGGCGTCCGCGATGGCGGCGAGGATCGTCAGGCTCCGGCGGCAGCGCAGCGTCCCGAACCAGCCGATCACCCAGGGCGGTTCCGCCGTCCGGGTGCGGTCGAGCCGGGTCGTCACCTCGCCGAGGCGGTGGCCCATGACCTTGTTCTCGAGGAGGTGCCACGCGCCGGCGAAGCCCTGGACCGGCCGGAAGTACCGGTCGATGAAGTCCGGGGCGCTCACGACGAGGAGGTCGCTGCGGCCGAGGATCCAGCGCTCGACCGCGCGGGCGATCCGTCCCGGCGCGTCCGGCCGCACCATCAGACGCTGGATGTCGAGCACCTCGTAGACGAGGCGCGCGCGGCTCCCGGCGAGGCGCGCGGCGGTCCAGGCCACGAGGGCCATGTCGAGGTTGCGCACGTAGATCACGTCCGCCGCGCGCAGGTCGCGCCGGCGGCGCAGCGCCCGGGCGATGCCGACGGCGAGGCGCGGCAGGCGGCGGGCGTAGTTACGGTCGACGGTCAGGCCGAGGGGGACGATGTCGTCGGCCACCGGGGCCTCGGCCGGCACCGCGCCGGGGCGGTCCCGCTCGAAGGCGTACACGATGACCGACCACCCGGCGTCCCGGATGGCGTCGACCCGCTTCCGGACCGTGGGCTCGGCCCGGTCGTGCCCGAAGAAGGCGACGCGGCGGCCGCGCGGGGTCGCGGAAACCGCGAAGGCCGGGGTCGGGGCGGCCCGGGCCGGCACGAAGGCCGCCACCCGGTCGAGACCTTCGGCGCGCGGGCCGGTCACGAGGCTGCCTGGGTCGCGCCGCGGGCGCTGCGCCGGGCCGCGGTCCAGCGGCTCAGCGCGCCGCGGAGGCCGCCGCGCCGGACCGTCTGGCCGTCGTTGGTCTTGTTGAGCACGACGCCCAGGACGGTGCTGCCGCTCGACTCGAGATCGTGCACGGCGGCGGCGACGTCGTCGATGCTGGTCCGGCCCGCCTCCACCACGATGATCAGGCCGTCGAGCGTGTCGAGGAGCGGCCGGAGCGTGGGGAGCTCGTCCACCGGGGGCAGGTCGACGACGACGCGGTCGAGGGCGGGGCGGTCGAGGGCGGGGCGTCCGTCCCCCAGCACCGCGGCGACGCCCTCCGGTGTCATCAGATCGCTGAAATGGGGATCGTTCGGGTGGCGGTTGCCGCAGGCGAGCAGGCGGACCTCGCCGGGCTGGGGGCGGACCGCCTCGGTGGCGCCGCAGCGGCCGGCGAGCACGTCGAGGAGGCCGCGCTGCTCGGTGGCCTGGCTGAGCCGCGAGAGCGTCCCCTGCCGGACGTCGGCGTCGATCATCAGCACCCGCCCGGAGCTCGAGCGGGCGCGGGCGAGGAGCTGGCCGAGATTGCTCGCGAACAGGGTCTTGCCCGCGCCGGCCCCCACGGACGTGACGCCGATCGCGAAGACCGGGCCGCGGCGGTCGCTGCCCAGGACGTGGGCCTTGAGGCTGTGCAGGCGCTCGACGAACACCGATTGCGGCATGAACCGCACGGCGCTCGCCCGGAACGCCTCGATGCTGGCCGGACGCTGCGCCTCGTTGGCGTGGGCCTGCGCCAGGGCGAGCGCCGCCCGGAAGCCGGGCTCGCGCCGCAGCTCGGGGAGGGCGGCGAGGCAGGTCAGGCCGTGGCCGGTCAGCTGCCGGGGCGTGCGGATCGTCCGGTCGAACCAGTGCCGCGCGAAGGCGCCGCTCACGCCGAACCCGGTGCCGACCAGGAGGCCGAGCAGCATGATCAGGCTGCCGCGGGGCGCGCTCGGGGATTCCGGCACGGTCGCGGGCGTGATCACGTGGGCGGAGGGCTGCGGATAGGATTGCTGGTTGACGGCGTCGATGTAGCGCTGGAGCAGGTTGGTGTAGATCTGGTCGTAGGTCTCGGCGGTGCGGTCGAGCTCCCGCGCCTTGACCCGGGCGTTGCTCATGATCAGCGTCTTCGAGATCAGCGCGTCGAAGGCGGCCGTCATGCTGTCCTCGCGGGCCTTGGCGACCTCGAAATCGTGGTCGAGGGACACGGCGAGGCGCTCGAGCTCGGTGCGCAGCGACTGCTTGGCCGCCAGGATGTCCCGCTGGATCGCCTGGACCGCCTCGTGGTCGGGGCCGAGGCGGCGCTTCAGGTCGTCGGCACGCTGCACGAGGTCGACGTACTGCCGGCGCAGCTGGATGATGACGCTGTCCTTGAAGGCCTCGGTGATCCCGGGATCGGCGATGTCGGAATCGAGGAGCCCGCGGATCTGGTCGCGCACCGCGCGGGCGTCGACGGTCTTGGACCGGGCTGCGGCCACCGCGGTGTTGAGCTCCTCGACCTGCTGCTCGCCCACGAGGCCGCGCTTGCCCAGGTCGATGATGGTGTGCTCGGCCTTGTAGGTCTGGGCCTCGCGCGAGGCCTGGCTGGCGCGCTGCTGGAGTTCCTTCAGGCGCGGCAGCATCCACTCGCCGGCGACCTTCCAGACCTGGGCCCGGTTCTCCAGCTCGGTGCTGACATAGGCCCCGGCCACCGCGTTCGCGACGGCGGCCGCCGTGGCGGGATTGTCCGCGCTGTAGCCGACCTCGATCACGTAGGCGGCGCCGATGCGGCTGGCCTCGACGTTCTCGCGCAGCGTCCGCGCCTGGCGCAGGTCCGGGCTGACGGGGGCGGGTTCCTGGACCGGCCGCTCGGCCCCGATCAGCCGGAGGGGCACCCTCTTGGCGGCCTTCACGAACTCCCGGACCTTCGCGACGAGCGGGTGCGTCGGCGCCGCCAGATCCTTCAGAGCCGACTCGTCGAGCCGGTGCACGGCGGCGAGCGCGATCTTCTCCGAGCGGATGTACTCGACCTGGCTCTCGACCTCGGCGATCTCGAGCGGCGTCCCGGCATTGGGCGTGTCGCGGGCCGTCACCGGGCTGGAGCGGCTCTCAATGTAGACGCGGGCCCGGGCCGTGAAGATGGCCGGCGCCGTCGCGACGTAGATCCCGGCGCAGACCAGCCCGACGGCCGCGAAGGCCAGGATCGACCGCCAGTTCTGCCGCGCGATGGTCAGGATCGAGACCTGGGACTCCGTCTCGGGCGAGAAGGGCTGGCCGCGCCAGGCTCCGGTCCCACCGGGGCGGGTCGCACCGATCGGCAGGAAGGACGCGCTGGTCGAGTGTCGGTTCATGGATCTCTCCTCACCGCGGCGGTCACCGCCTCGGGGCGCTATCCGTCAAAGGGGACGCCGGCTCGGCCCGATGGGCGCGTCGAGCCGGGGCGGGTGGGTCAGTTCTGGCCGGCCCCGTCGCCGACGCCCCGCATGGCGGGATCCGGCTTGAGCGCGATCTCCACGACGTCGCCCGGCAGGAGCTCCGTGTCCTCGGCGGCGTCGATCTGCGTCTTGGCCGGTCCGCTCTGCCGGAAGACCGCGATCGCCGCCTGCGCGCGGCTTCCGGACAGGAGCTGCGCCCGGAGGGCGCCGGTATAGACCAGCTTGTCGTTGATGCTGTTCAGGCGCGACCGGTACGTCGCCAGATTGTTCTCCGCGACCTGGAGCTTCTCCAGGGCGTCCATGGCCTGCACGTCGTCGACCCGCTCGAGCTTGCGGGCGACGTCGCTCTTGTCGCGCTCGAGCTGGGTGAGCTGGACCGTCGTCTGCAGCGCGCGGGTCGAGGAGAGCAGGACGGCGCGCCGCGCGTCGGTCAGCCGGGTCGTGACCACGGCGCCGCGCTGGAAGAGCGCCCGCACGGTGTCGTAATCCTCGGCGTCGGCGGTGACGCCCTCCTTCTCCTTGACCTGCTGATCGCTGAGGCTGGTGAACTGCGTCTGCGTCCGGCTGAGGGAGCGCTGCAGGTGGTCCTTCTCCTTGGCGATGTCGGTCATCTGCACCCGGAGCTGCTGCTCGGCGAGCTTCTGCGCCGGGGTCACGCGGCTGCCCGGGGCGACGTCCGCCGGCGGCGGGGACTTGTCGCCCCGCGACGCGGCGACGACCGCCTTCAGGCGCCAGATCGTGGCGGCTTCCCGCTGGATGCTCGCCCAGGTGCTGTCGTACTCGGCGCGCAGGTTCGCCGTCTCGACGACGGGGTTCTCCATCCTGAACCGCAGGAGGTTGTAGCCGCCCGCCAGGGCGATGGCCTGCCGCACGGTCATGCCCGGATGGAACGGGTGCTCGCCCTGCTTGGTCACGTCGCCGCTCAGGTAGACCGGCTGGTACTTCGAGATCCGCACCCCGATCTCGTCGGGCTCGAGCACGGCGATCGATTCCTTGCCCTCGGAGTTGCGCTGCCGCACCGCTTTGGCGGGCAGCGACTTCTGCAGGCTCTGGCGCAGCTCCGCGACGGTGAGCCCGGCGGCCGGGACGTCCCCGAGCAGCGGGACCATGACGGTGCCGTCGGTAGAGACCGTCGCCTCCTGCTTGAAGGTCGGGATGCTGAGGGCCGTGACCTCGATCGTGTCGCCGGGCCCGATGCGGTACTCCGCGGCCGCCGGCAGCGCCGACACGGCGAGCAGGCACGCCGCGAGACCGGCGCGGCCGGCGCGGGCGGTGGCGCGGGTTGCCGCGGTCTTCGTCGACATCTTCGACACGCATCGTCCCCTTAAGGCTCGCCCTCGGAACCCGGGCGCGGCGGTCGAGCGGCAGGACCGCGCCGGCCTCACGGGCTCATGAGGGCTGAGACGGCATGATGCGTAACGGCCGAGCCAGCCGGGACTCCTCCAAATGGCGGGCGCGGGCATCCTTGCCGGGGCGGGGGCTTCGCCTTTCGGCGTAGGCCCCGTGACCCGAAGGGCGCGCCGGGGCCGGGAGGGGCCACCCCGGATGGGCGCCGTTCGCCTTTCGACGGACGAACCGCATCGAAAGCCTGGGTTCCCGGCCGTCCGCAGCTCTGTGCAGTTTTGACGCACAGAAGTTCGGCGGAAGGAGCGGCGGGTATGCCGATTACCGATGCAGATATTGGGGCGGATGTGGGGATCTTCTACCCGGATCTAGTCAATATTTATGGATGCCGAATCGAAAGCGGTTCGCGCATCGGCCCCTTCGTGGAGATCCAGCGCGGCAGCCGGATCGGCCCGCGCTGCAAGATCTCCTCGCACAGCTTCATCTGCGCGGGCGTCTCGATCGGGGCCGAGGTGTTCGTCGGCCACGGCGTGGTCTTCACCAACGAGCTCTACCCGGAAGCCACCAACGCGGACGGGAGCCTGAAGCGGGACGGCGAGTGGGAGCTCGTCGAGACCGTGGTCGAGGCCCGCGCCTCCATCGGCTCCAACGCCACCATCGTGGCGGGGATCACCATCGGCGAGGGCGCCCTGGTCGGCGCCGGTGCCGTCGTCACCCGGGACGTCCCGGCCTTCGCCATCGTCGCCGGATGCCCCGCGCGGGTCGTCGGCGACACCCGCACCAAGCGCGCCGAGAGCGCCGCGCGCGCCCGTTCCGTCCAGTCGCCGCGGCCCGAGCCGGCCGAGCCTCTGCAGGTTGCTTGAGGGGAATGCAGTCATGATCTCGATCGGTATCGTCGGATACGGCTACTGGGGGCCGAACCTCGCCCGGTGCACCTCGGAGAGCGAGCGCTGCCAGCTGGTGGCCATCGCCGACCAGTCGCCCGCCGCGCTTGGCCGGGCCGGCAAGCGCTACCCCGCCGTCCAGCTCCATCAGGACTGGCGCGACCTCGTGGCCGATCCCGCGATCGACGCCGTCATGGTGGCGACGCCGGTGAGCTCGCACTTCGAGATCGCCATCAACGCGCTGCGGGCCGGCAAGCACGTCTTCATCGAGAAGCCGATCACGCCCTCGGCCTTCGAGGCCCGGCTGCTGATCGAGGAGGCGGCCAAGCGCAACCTGCGGCTGATGGTGGACCACACCTTCGTCTACACGGGCGCGGTCGAGAAGATCCACGAACTCATCACGACCGACGCCATCGGCGACGTGTTCTACTACGACTCGACCCGGGTGAACCTCGGCCTGTTCCAGCGCGACGTGAACGTGATCTGGGACCTGGCGGTCCACGACCTCGCCATCCTCGACCACATCCTGGACCTCGCCCCGGTGGCGATCTCGGCGAGCGGCACCGGCCATTTCAGCGGCCGCCCCGAGAACATGGCCCACCTGACCGTCTTCTACCCGCGCGGCGTCGTCGCGCAGATCAACGTCAACTGGCTCGCGCCCGTGAAGGTGCGGCAGACGCTGATCGGCGGCAGCAAGAAGATGATCGTCTACAACGACCTCGACCCGATCGAGAAGGTCAAGGTCTACGACCGCGGCGTCACGGTCGGCGGCGGCTCGGACGACATCACCGAGCTGATGGTCTCCTACCGGACCGGCGACATGTGGTCGCCGCACCTGTCCTTCCGCGAGGCGCTGATCGTCGAGATCGAGCACTTCGCCGACTCCATCGAGAACGGCACCGCGCCCATGACCGACGGCCACAGCGGCCTGCGCGTCGTCGAGATGCTCGAAGCCGCCATGCGCTCCCTGCGCCAGAACGGCACCCCCATCGACCTCATGCCACTTGCGAGGGCCTCGTGATCCCCTTCCTCGACCTCAAGGCGCAGTACGCGGCGATCGGCGGCGACGTCGAGACCGCGGTCCTCAACGTCCTGCGCAGCGGCGACTTCGTCCTCGGCCCGGCGGTCAGCGCCTTCGAGGCGGCCTTCGCCGAAGCCTGCGGCGCCCGCCACGCGGTCGCCGTCAGCAGCGGCACCGCGGCCTTGCACCTCGCCCTCCTCGCCCTCGACATCGGTCCGGGCGACGAGGTGATCACGGTCTCGTCGACCTTCGTGGCGACGGTCGCGGCGGTGCTGTACGCCGGCGCCACTCCGGTCCTCGTCGACATCGACCCGGTCGACTGGACCATGGACCCGGCCCTGGTCGAGGCGGCGATCACGCCCCGCACCAAGGCGATCCTGCCGGTGCACCTCCACGGCCGGATGGCCGATCTCGACGCGCTCGGCGCCATCGCCCGGCGCCACGGGATCGCCCTCGTCGAGGACGCCGCCCAGGCGCATCTCGCCGAGCGCGGCGGCCGCAAGGCCGGCACGATCGGGGATCTCGGCTGCTTCAGCTTCTATCCCGGCAAGAATCTCGGGGCCTACGGCGAGGGCGGCGCCATCGTCACGGACCGGGACGACCTCGCCGAGGCGGCCCGCTGCCTGCGCGACTGGGGCCAGCAGGGCAAGTACAACCACGTCCGCCACGGCTTCAACCTGCGCATGGACGGCGTCCAGGGCGCGGTGCTGGGGGTCAAGCTCCCGCACTTGGAGGGCTGGACCCGCGCCCGCCAGGCGGTGGCGGCGGAGTACGGGGCGCGGCTCGCGGGCCTCGGCCTGGAGCTTCCGGCCCCCGCCGGCCTCGACCACGTGTTCCACGTCTACGCCGTGTCGACGGCGGACCGCGAGGGCCTGCGCCAGTACCTCAACGCGGCCGGCATCGCCACCGGCATCCACTACCCCGTCCCGGTCCACCGGCAGCCCGCCTACAGCCACCTCGACGACGGCGCCGGCCGCCTGCCGGTCACCGAGCGGCAGGCCGCCCGGACCCTGTCCCTCCCGATGTTCCCCGAGATGACGTCCGCGCAGATCGACACCGTCTGCCGGGCCGTCGCCAGCTACTGCGAGGTCGCCGATGCCCAAGCTGCGTGAGGTCACCAAGGGAAGCCGGTTCAGCGGCGACCTGCGCGGGACCCGGATCCTGGTCACGGGCGGATCGGGCTTCATCGGCTCCCACATCATCGACCTGCTGGTCGAAGCCGGCTGCGACGAGATCGTGGCCATCGACAACATGATCCGCGGCCGCCCCGAGAATCTCGGGGACGCCCTCGGCTCCGGCCGCGTCCGCCTCGTCCAGGGCGACATCCGCGACCGCGCCCTGATGGACACGCTGGTCAAGGGCACCGACGTGGTGTTCCACCAGGCGGCCCTCCGGATCACGCAGTGCGCCGCGGAGCCCCGCCACGCCTTCGAGGTGATGGCCGCCGCGACCTTCAACCTGCTGGAGAGCTGCGTCGAGGCCGGCGTCGCCAAGGTCGTGATGGCCTCCTCGGCCTCGGTCTACGGGATGGCGGAGGTCTTCCCGACGACCGAGAAGCACCACCCCTACGACAACCGGACCCTGTACGGCGCCGCCAAGTCCTTCGGCGAGGGCCTCCTGCGCTCGTTCAACGACATGCACGGGCTCGACTACGTGGCGCTCCGGTACTTCAACGCCTACGGCCCGCGGATGGACCTGACCGGCCGCTACACCGAGGTCATGGTCCGCTGGATGCAGCGCCTGGCCGAGGGCCAGTCGCCGATCGTGTTCGGCGACGGCCTGCAGACCATGGACCTCGTCCATGTCCGCGACATCGCCCGGGCCAACATCCTGTCGGCGATCTCGCCCGCCACCGACGTGGTGCTCAACGTCGGCACCGGCGTCGAGACCTCGCTGGTCGACCTCGCCGGCCACCTCACCCGGATCATGGGCCGGGACGGCACGCCGCTGGTCCACGAGGCCGAGCGGGCCGTGAACCCGGTGCCCCGGCGCCTCTGCGACACGAGCCTCGCCAAGGAGCTGATCGGCTTCGAGGCGAAGATCGGGGCGGCCGAGGGCCTCGCCGACCTCGTCGCCTGGTGGCAGGACGAGTCCCGCTCGGATCACCTGCGGCGGGCGCTCGCATGATCCCGATCGCCAAGCCCGAAGTCGGCGCCCCCGAGGCCGAGGCCGCCGCCGCCGTCGTCCGCTCCGGATGGCTGACCCAGGGGCCGCAGGTCGCGGCCTTCGAGACGGAGTTCGCCGCGATCGTCGGCGCGCCCCACGCCTGCGCGGTCTCGAACTGCACCACCGCGCTGCATCTCGCCCTGCTCGCCGTCGGGGTCGGCCCCGGCGACGAGGTGGTGACGGTGAGCCACAGCTTCATCGCCACCGCCAACGCCATCGCCCAGTGCGGGGCGACGCCGATCTTCGTCGACATCGACCCGGCGACCTACAACATGGCCCCGGACGCCGCCGCGGCGGCGATCACCGAGAAGACGAAGGCGATCGTCTGCGTCCACCAGATGGGCATGCCCTGCGACCTGGAGGCGATCGCCGCGATCGGGCGCCGCTCCGGCATCCCGGTGATCGAGGACGCCGCCTGCGCCATCGGCTCCGAGCGGCTCCAGGGCGACGTCTGGCGGCCGATCGGCAGCCCGGCGGGCGACATCGCCTGCTTCTCGTTCCACCCGCGCAAGGTGCTGACCACCGGCGACGGCGGCATGATCACCACCGCCAACGCCGCGTGGGACCGGACCTTCCGGCTGCTGCGCCAGCACGGGATGAGCGTCTCCGACATCGCCCGCCACGGCAGCGCCAAGGTGGTGGTCGAGGCGTACTCCATCGCGGGCTTCAACTACCGGATGACGGACGTGCAGGCGGCCATCGGCCGGGAGCAGCTGAAGCGACTGCCCGACCTGATCGCCCGGCGCCGCGCCCTCGCCGACGGCTACCGCGCGCGGCTGGCCGACCTCCCCGGGGTGACGCCGCCGCCCGAGCCGATGGGGCTGCGCAGCAACTGGCAGAGCTACTGCGTCCGCCTCCCGGACGACGCGGACCAGCAGGCGGTCATGCAGGCGATGCTCGACCGCGGCATCGCCACCCGCCGGGGCATCATGTGCGCGCATCTGGAGCCGCCCTACGCCGAGGCGCCGCGGCGGTTCGCCCTGCCCGAATCCGAGCGGGCGCGCGACCACGCGATCCTGCTGCCGCTCTACGCGGCGATGACGGAGGCGGAGCAGGACCAGGTCGTCGACGGCCTGCGCGACGCCCTGCGATGATCCCCGCACCGGTCAAGAGCCTCGCCCGGACGGTCGGCCTGACGCGCCCGCGCGTCGCCGCCGCCCGGATGGCCTGCGAGCGCACGACGCTCGCCCTCGCCCGGATCCGGCGCCCGGCGCCGGGCGGCCGCATCCTCTGCTACCACTCGGTGGGCCAGGCGGAATGCGGCGTCAACGACGTCTCTCCCGCGCGCTTCCGCCACCAGCTCGAGCGCGCGCTCGGTCTCGGCTACCGCTTCGTGCCGGCGGCCACGATCGCCGACGGGCGCGGCGGCGCGCGGGATCTCGCCATCACCTTCGACGACGGCTGGCGCAGCGTCCTCAGCGGGGCGGCGCCGGTCCTCAGCGATCTCGGGATCCCCTGGACCCTGTTCATCGTGTCGGGCTGGCTCGACCGGCCCGAGAGCGCGCCGCCGGGTGTCCTCGGCTGGGGCGCCATCGAGGCGCTGGCCGCCAACGGGGTCGAGATCGGCAGCCATTCCGTCACCCACCCGAATTTCGGGCGCCTCAGCGCGGAAGAGGCGGCCGAGGAGCTGGAGGAATCCCGGCGCGCCATCGGGGCCCGCCTCGGCCTCCTGCCCGACTCCTTCGCGATCCCCCTGGGGCAGTCGGCGAACTGGACGCGGGCGGCCGCCCACGCGGCCCGGGAGGCGGGCTACCGGATCGTCTACGCGCAGGCGGTGGAGACCCGTCCCGCCGGAACCGTGGCGCGCAGCTTCGTCACGCAGTTCGACAACGATCTGGTCTTCGGTGCCCTGCTCCGGGGCGCCTACGACGCCTGGGAGGAGTGGGTATGAATCGACCCGCGCAGCGCCGCGTCTCCGTCGTGGTGCCCACCTGCAACCGGCCCGCCTTCCTGCGCGAGGCCCTGGCGAGCATCCGCGCCCTGGAAGGCCCCGACCTCGCCTTCGAGATCATCGTCGGCGACAACGGCGCGGCGGGCCCCGCCGCCGAGGTCGCCGCCGCGTTCGGCGCGATCCACGTCCCCGTCGACCGGCCCGGCGCCGGCGCGGCCCGCAATGCCGGCCTGACCCGGGCGAGCGCGCCCTACGTGGCGTTCCTCGACGACGACGACGTCTGGCAGCCGGCGCATATCCGGGAGCATCTGCGCCTGTTCGAGGCCGATCCGGAGCTCGGGGTCGTGTTCGGGCAGATCGTCACCGCCGACCACGACCTCGTGCCGACCTACGGCCCCTGGCCGCCGGAACTTCCGACCGACAAGGGCGCGCTGCTGCGCCGCATGCTGAGCGGCTACTTCCCGCAGATCGGGGCGACGGTGGTGCGCCGGACCGTCGTGGACGCGATCGGCCTGTTCGACGAGGCCCTGCTCGGCGATCAGGACTGGGACTGGCAGCTGCGCGCCGTCCGCGGCCACGGCGTCGGCTTCGTCGCCGCGCCCTGCGTGCATTTCCGGCAGCGTCCGGCCGGGACCTTCGACCGCCTGATCGCCCGCCGGATCCACTTCACCCGCCTCGTCTTCCGACGCCACGCGCCGGCGCTCGGCGTCTCGCGTCTCGCGGCCCTGCGGCTCTATTTCGGGACTGTGCAGGGCTACTACGACGCCCTGCTGGACGCCACCGAGGCCCACATGGCCCGCGGCGATCGCCGCGCCGCCGCGGGGGCGTTCCTCACGGCTGTCCGCCTGATGCCGCACCGGGCGATCCGGCAGGCCTTCCGGCCGACGCGCGTGCGCGCGGCCCTGCTGGCGCTGGCCGCCGGGGCGGCCGCGCGGCCGCTGACCGCCGACCCGAAGACGCGCTGAGCCGAGGACGAGGACGCGCTGAGCCCGACAAGGCTGTCGCTCCGCGGCGCGGACCCTCCCGGGGCCCGCGCCGCGGAGCGCGCTCGCGCTGTCCCTGTGGTGTTCGGCGGGCCGCCCAGAATTCCGCGCGGTCCTGGCGGCTCCGCCGCCCCTGCGGCGGCGCGCGGGCCTGCGTCACGCAGACCGGTGAGGGCTGTGGAGGCGCGGGCGGGCGAACCGGGCCTCCCGCGACGCGCGCGCCGTCCGGCGTGACCGATCCGCGGCCACCCGGGCCCGGGGGCGGCCTCAGGCGCCGGGGATCTGCGCCCGGAGCCGCATCGGGCCGAACCGGTCCTTCACGTTGCGGACCAGCCATTCCGGGAGGAGAAGCCGCACCGGCTCCCAGAGGCCGGAGAAGTCGCCGGCGCGACGCAGGGCCAGCCAGGAGGCGACGCGCTGGCGCAGCGGCAGCATGCCGATGTAGTTCTTGGTCATCTCCGACACGGGGAAGTCCGAGCCGAACATGTCCTGGTGGCGCAGGTCGGGCTCGCCGAGATGGGGCGCCTCGGCCGGGCCGGGCGCGCCGGCCTCCGGGAGCAGGCGGGGCAGGGCCAGCGCCTGCGCGTAGATCGCGTCGAGTCCCGCCAGCCAGGCGGCCGGCGCGTAGAGGCCCGCGACCGCGGCGGCGCTCTCGGCGCCCGCGGCGTCCCGCGCCGCGGCGTCGGTGATGAGCGCCGTGAGGTGGGCCTCGTAGGCGGCCTGGTCGTGGGCGACCCGGGCCGTGACGTCGAGCCCCGGATGGTTGATCGCCACGATCTCCGCCGCCGCGGGCGCCTCGAACCGCGTGACCAGCGGCAGCCCGTAGGCGGCGGCCTCCAGCATCGAGGTCGACGACACGAACGGGTAGGAATCGACGTAGATGTCGGCCGCCTCGAAGAAGACCCGCGGGTCCGACAGCTCGGGATGGGCCGTGATGCGCCCGCCGGTGGCGGCCCGGGCCCGTTCCCAGTCGGCCCGCTCGCCGGGGCCGACCACGATGAGCCGGGCCTGCGGATGTGCCGCGAGCAGGTCGACGTGGCGATCCGCGTAGGTGACCGGCCCGACGTTGCGGTACTTGGCCCCCCGGGCCACCGAGACCAGGAGGACGCTGTCCTCCGGGACGCCCAGGGCCTGCTTGGCCGCGCTGCGAGCGCGCTGGCGCTCGGGCAGGGTGATCAGGGTCGGCAGCAGGAGGCTGCGGGCCGGATCGACGCCGCGCCGCGTGACGGCGAGCCGGCGCGCGGCCTCGCGCAGGTTGATCACCGCGTGGCTGATCCGCGTCCCGATCCAGAACAGGTGGTCGGCGTGGTTGAGGAGCAGGACCGGCGGGCTCTTCGCCGGATCCGCGAAGGCGATCAGCGGGACCACGTCCTCGCAGTGGATGTGCAGGACGACGACGTCGTAGCCGCGCGCGATCTGGCGCAGCTCCCGCGCCCAGGCGAGCTTGTCGCCCTTGTGGTGGTTCAGGTGGTGGATCCCGCCGCCGCTCTCGCGCACCGCGGCGGTGATCCGCCCGTCGACCGGGCCGCGATGCTGGGTCAGGGCGACGCCGTTGACCCGGTTGCGGTCGGCGCCGATCCAGAGCGCGAGCATCTTGGTGAGGCCGCCCACCGGGGCGAGCTGCGTGCAGACGTGGAGGACGCGCCGGTACGGAGCCCCGTCGGCCCGCGCGCGGTCCGGGCCGCCGCCGTCGAGGGTCCGGCCGATCCCGGTCATCAACCGTTCGAGGCGCGGGCTCGCGAACACGCCGCAGTGCCGGTGCGCCGCCAGGGTCGCCGCGATGGCGGTCTCCACGGCCGCGCCGGCATGGTTGCCGGCCGCCGCGAGACGGCCCGCGTGCCGCACCCGGGCATCGAAGGCCGCGAAGTTCGACCGGATCCGCCCGGCGCGGGACGCCGTTCCGCCCGCGGTTTCGCCGTCGCTGTCACGGACGGGTTCAAACGCGCCTTTGACCATCACGCCCTCCGGGCCTCAGCGCTGCGACGCGGCGCCGTTCGTTGTCCAGGTCCCCGCCTCGTGGAACACGCCGAAGACGTCCGGCGCGAAGACGGGGTGCTCGATATGGAAGCGGCCGCCGATCTTGGCCGCGAGGAGCCGCTCGAAGCCGCGCTGCCGGACCACCATCGAGACCGTGTAGGTGTCGGCGGTCAGGGTCAGCGGCGGCGTCAGCAGCTCCACCTCGCCCTCGCCCGCGAGGGCGGTCAGGCCGGTGCCGTCCGCCTGGGTGCTGAAATTGCAGCAGAGCAGCTCGTCGGACCGGGTGATCGAGAACAGGACGTGCGGGTCGGCGATCGGCTCGGCGGCGCTGTAGCGGGCCCGGATCCGCATCCGCTCGCCGTGGCGGAACAGCGTCCGCGGCGCGCCGGATTCGTCGGCGATCGTCACGTCGCTGATCCGGACCGGCAGGTCGCCGGTGTCGGGGCGGAACCACGCGGTGTCGGCGAGGTAGCTGTCCCGCTCGTAGTGGGTCAGGCCCTCGTCGGTGGGGCCGTCATAGGCGACGCGGCCGCCCTTGATGTAGATCACCCGCTCGCACATGGTCTTGATGCTGAACATGTTGTGCGAGACCAGCAGGATCGTCGAACCCTTGCCCTGGAGGCGCCGGGCGAAGTCCATGCACTTGCGCTGGAAGGTGTAGTCGCCCACCGCCAGCACCTCGTCGAGGAGCAGGATGTCGGGCTCGAGATGCGCGGCGACCGAGAAGGCCAGCCGGACATACATGCCGCTGGAGTAGCGCTTCACCGGCATGTCGATGAAGTCGCCGATCTCCGAGAAGGCGACGATCGCGTCGAACTTCGCGGCGATCTCCCGACGGTCCATCCCGAGGATCGAGCCGTAGAGGAAGATGTTCTCGCGGCCGGTCAGCTCCCGGTGGAAACCGGTGCCGACCTCGAGCAGGGCCCCGACCCGGCCCTCGAGGCGGATCCGGCCGGTGGTCGGCGCGGCGATCCGCGACAGGAGCTTGAGGAGCGTGCTCTTGCCGGCGCCGTTGAGGCCGATGATGCCGACATTCTCGCCGTGCCGGATGCCGAAGCTGACCTCCTTCAGCGCCCAGAAGCTCTCCTGCGACGGGCGCGCCGCCGCGCGGCGGGTCACCAGGCCGCGGACGCCCTCGCTGAGCGCGTCGCGCAGCGAGTTCTGGTGCGCGGCGCGGGGGGCGCGCCAGTACTGCTTGCCGATATCCTGAACGCTGATTGCCATCGACATCAGATTACATCCGCGAAGGAGCGCTCCATGCGCTGGAAGAAGATCAGTCCGCTGATGAGCAGGGCGAAGGCGGCCGTGACCGAGACGGCGACCGCGAAGGCGTCGGGCGGCGTGCCGCCCAGGATGGCGAACCGGAACGCCTCGATCAGGCCGACCATCGGGTTGAGCGCGTAGATCCAGCGCACCGAGGCGGGCACGATGCTCGACGCGTAGACGATCGGCGAGGCGTACATCCAGATCTGGATCACGAACGGCAGCGTGTGCTTGATGTCCCGGAAGCGGACGTTGATCGGCCCGAGCCAGAGGCTCACCCCGAGGGCGAGCATCGCCGTCACGATCAGGGTCGGGACGGCCAGCACGAGGTGCCAGTCCGGCACCGCCCCGTACCAGGCCATCAGGGCCAGCAGCACGCCGAGCGCGATGGCGAAGTCGACCATCGGCGACACCACCGTCGCCAGCGGGATGACCAGCCGCGGGAAGTAGATCTTCCGGATCAGCTCGGCCTCCGCCACGAGGCCGTTGGCGCTGCGCCGCACCGCCTCGGAGAAGTACGTCCACAGGACGACCGCGCTGCCGGCGAAGAGTGCGTAGGGGGCGCCGTCGGTGGGGATCTTGGCGAAGTGGCCGAAGATCACCGTGAAGATCAGGACGGTGAAGAGCGGCTGCGCGATCGCCCAGGAGGCGCCCATGGCGGTCTGCCGGTAGAGCACCTTCAGGTCCCGCAGGATCAGGACACGCAGCAGGTCGCGATACTGCCAGAGGCCGACCGCGTCGAAGGCGACGATCCGGTCGTCGGGCGCGATCTCGGTCACCCGCAGCGTCGACGGGTCGGTCCGCTGTTCGGTCGGCCCGCGTTCCGACGTGCCGAGGGCAAGCGCATCCAAAGATTTCATCATTCGAGGCGGTCCCGCATGACGCTCTGAGCCCGTGGTCGAGCTCGGGGACCCGGTGCGAATCGGAAGTCGTGCCGCCCGGTCGTCCCACCGGAACGGGCTATCATCGCGGTGCGGCGGTCCGAATTACACCTTTCGTCGTATCGGTCCGGCCGACTGAAGTGGTGGTTGTGATCAACGACCGTAATCGTAGCCAATCACGACAAATGAGACCTCGGGGGCGCGCCGCACGCGGCGTCGGTCCCCGTCCGGGACGACCGGCTCTGATCGGCCGGCGACCGGGACCAGGTTTCGGGAGAACCGCCATGCAGGACCCCGTGAGCGCCGCCGGCGCTCCGCTCGTGACGATCGCCATGCCGGCCCTGAACGAGGCCGCGCACATCGCCGACGCCATCGCGTCGGTGCTGCCCGACCGGGACGCCATCGCCTGCGAGCTGCTGGTGCTGGACGGCGGCAGTCGCGACGACACCTGCGCGATCGTCGCCGCCCTGAGCGCCCGCGACCCCCGCATCCGGCTCGTCCACAACGAGCGCCGCATCCAGGCGGCGGCGATCAACCTCGCCGCGCGGCTGGCGCATCCCGCCTCCGCCTACCTCGTCCGCGCCGATTGCCACGCCGTCTATCCGAAGGGATTCGTGCAGAACCTCGTCGGCACGATGCGCCTGCGCCAGGCCGTCTCTGTGGTCGTGCCGCTGCGGACCGTCGGGGTCACGCCGCTGCAGAGGGCGATCGCGGCGGCGCAGAACAGCCGCCTCGGCAACGGCGGCTCGGCCCACCGGCAGGGCGGCATCTCGGGCTACGTCGCCCACGGCCACCACGCGGCCTTCGACCGGCGCGAGTTCCTGCGGGTCGGCGGCTACGACGAGACCTTCACCCACAACGAGGATGCCGAACTCGACCGGCGGCTCTGCGCGGCGGGCGGGCGGATCTACCTCGCCGCCGAGCTCGCCATCACGTACTTCCCGCGCGCCTGCCTCCGCAGCCTCGCCCGGCAGTACCTCCACTACGGGCGCGGCTGCGCGCGGACCCTCGAGAAGCACGCCAGCCTGCCGCGCGCCCGCCAGATCCTTCCGGCCCTGGTCCTGCTCTACGCCGTCGCGGCCCTGCCGCTGGCGGCCCTGATGCCCGCCCTGCTGATCCCGCTGCTGCTCTATGCCGGGGGCTGCGTCCTGAGCGGCCTCGCCCTGGCGCTGAAGGCGCGGGAACCCGTCCTGGTCATGAGCGGCCCGGCGGCCGTGACCATGCACCTGTCCTGGGCGGCGGGGTTCCTGTCCTATCCGGGCTACCGGCGGACGCTGCTCCGGGCCGCCCTGCGAAGGAAGCGCCGCCTGCTCGGCCTCCCGCCGGGATCCGACGCGGCGCGCGTCAACTGACCGCCTGAGTCCCCGTCGGCCGCGCCCCGCCGGCCGCGTCCCGCCAGCCGCGCCCCGCCATGTGCGGAGCGCGGCCGGGGCATGTCAGAAGCCCGACGCTCTCTCGCATCCGTCGCCCTTTGGCCCTTCGGGGCGGTGGTCTCGCGCGACCAAGGCGATTATCGACACGCGCAACGATCCGGCCGCGTCAGGGCCCGGAGACCGGCCGCGCGCCGCGCGCGGCAGCCCAGGAGAGTTGTGACCGTGCCCGACAGTACCCCGCGTCCCGTGATGCTCGTGATCCTCGACGGCTGGGGTCTGCGGGACGCGGTGGCCGACAACGCCGTCCACCAGGCCAGGACGCCGGTCTTCGACGGTCTGATGCGGGAGCGCCCCCGGTCGCGGCTGACGACCTTCGGCGCCGATGTCGGCCTGCCCAAGGGGCAGATGGGCAATTCCGAGGTCGGCCACCTCAACATCGGCGCGGGCCGCGTCGTCCTGCAGGACCTGCCGCGGATCGACGCGGCGGTCGCCGACGGCTCCCTCGCCCGGAACCCGGCCCTGGTCCGGTTCATCGAGGCGCTGCGCGCGTCGGGGGGGACCTGCCACCTCGTCGGCCTGCTCTCGCCCGGCGGCGTCCACGCGCACCAGGACCACGCCGTCGCGCTGGCGCGCGCGCTGACGACGGCCGGCATCCCGGTCCGGCTCCACGGCTTCACCGACGGGCGCGACATGCCGCCCCGCTCGGCCGCCACCTGCATCGCCGACGTCGCGGCCGCCCTCCCGAAGGGCGCCCGCATCGCGACGCTGTGCGGCCGCTACTTCGGCATGGACCGCGACCGGCGCTGGGAGCGGGTCCAGACGGCCTACGACGCCCTCACGGAGGCGCGCGGGACCCGGTTCGAGCGGGCCGGGCAGGCGGTCGCCGCGTCCTACGCGCAGGACGTGTCCGACGAGTTCATGCGGCCCGCGATCATCGGCGACTACGCCGGCATGCGGGACGGCGACGGCATCCTGAGCTTCAACTTCCGCGCCGACCGGACCCGGCAGATCCTGGAGGCGCTGCTCGACCCGGCCTTCGCGGGCTTCGAGCGCGCGCGCACGGTCCGGTTCGCCGCCGCCCTGGGGATCGTCCAGTACAGCGTCGAGATCGACGCCTTCGCCGAGACCCTGTTCGGGGCCCTCGACCTGCCCAACGGCCTCGGCGAGACCGTGGCCCGGGCCGGACGCGCGCAGCTGCGCATGGCCGAGACCGAGAAGTACCCGCACGTCACCTACTTCATGAACGGCGGCCGCGAGGAGCCCTTCGCGGGGCAGGACGCGATCCTCGTGCCCTCGCCGAAGGTTGCGACCTACGACCTGCAGCCGGAGATGTCGGCGCCCGAACTCACCGACCGCGCCGTGGAGGCGATCGGCTCCGGGCGCTACGACCTCATCATCCTGAACTTCGCCAACCCCGACATGGTCGGCCACACCGGCAGCCTCGCGGCCGCCGTGAAGGCGGTGGAGACCGTCGACACCTGCCTCGGCCGCGTCGTCGAGGCGGTGACGGCCCAGGGCGGGGCGCTGCTGGTGACCGCCGACCACGGCAATTGCGAGATGATGCGCGATCCCGAGACCGGCGAGCCGCACACCGCTCACACCCTCAACCCGGTGCCCGCCGCGCTCGTCGGCGTCGACGGCGTGACCCTGGCCGACGGACGGCTGGCCGACGTGGCGCCGACGCTCCTCGACCTGATGGGACTGGACCAGCCGGCCGAGATGACCGGCACGTCGCTGATCCGCCCGCGGGGCGAGGGCTGAGGGCCGGGGCCGGCGGCACGCCGCCTGCAGAGCCCGGGCTGTCATGCGCGCCGTCCCTGCGTTACCTCCCGCCACGGGCCGGTCTGTCCCAGCGTGGTGCGAGGTCGTGGTGCGTCTGACCGGTTCTAGGACATGATCGCCCGGCACAGCCTGATCTATGTCGGCTCGCGGGGCTTCGCGGCCGCCCTGAACATGGCCTCCGTGGCGGTGTTCACGCGGCTCGCGCCGGTGGAGAGCTACGGCACCTACCTGTACGTCCTGTCCTGGGCGCTGGTGCTCTACGGGGCGACCTGCCAGTGGCCGAAATTCGCGTTCTTCGCCCTCTACGACGAGGCGCGCGAGCCCGCGCAGGTCGGCACCGTGGTGCGGATCCTGGGCGGCACGCTGCTCCTCGCCGGGCTCGGCAGCGCGCTCGCCGCCGCCCTCGGGCTTATGCCGGCGCGGATGGCGGCCGCGATCCTGGCGCTGGCCTTCGGGACCACCCTGTTCGAGGGCTCCACCGAGATCGCCCGCACCCGCCTGCGGGCCGGGGCGGTGGCGGCCTCGGTGATGAGCCGCGCCGTCCTGATCCTGGCCCTCGGCAGCCTGGCGCTGCACCTCTCGCAGGATCCCCTGCACCTCGCCTTCGCGGTGGCGGCCGCGAACGCCCTGGCCTCCCTGCCGGCCGCGGCCACGATCGCCCCGATGATGCCCGGCCGCGGCAGCCGCGCGGAGGCGCTGCGCCTGTTCGCCTACGGCTGGCCGCTGGTGCTGTCCTTCGGGACTGCGGCGCTCGCCCAGAGCCTCGACCGGCTGATCATCGCCAAGACGGTGGGGCCGGCGGGGCTCGGCGCCTACGGGGCCCTGGCCGACTTCCTGAAGCAGAGCTTCATCGTGTTCGGCGAGGCGATCGCCCTGTCGCTGATCTCGATCGCCAAGCGCGAGGCGCGGGTGGGCGGGATGGCGGCGGCCTCCGGGGTGCTGCGCGACGCCGCACGGGCCATGACGCTGATCGCGGCCTTCGGGGCCGTGTTCTTCCTGTGCTTCGACGATCTGGTCGTGGCGGTGCTGCTCGGGCCCGACTACCGGGCCGAGGCGCGGGAGCTCGCCCCGGTGCTGATCCTGGCGAGCATCCTGATGATGTTCCGCGCCTACTATTTCGGGCAGGTGATCTACTTCGCCCGCTCCAGTGGCCTGGAGGCGGCCGCCGCCTTCGCGACCCTCGCCACCGTCGCCGCGCTGTCGCTCCTGCTGATCCCGCGCTTCGGCGCCGCCGGGGCGGCCCTCGCCTTCGCGGGCGGCCAGAGCGCGGCCTGCCTCGTGCTGGTGCTCGGCGCCCGCCGGACCGGCACGACGATGCCGCTGCCGCTCGCCGACATGGCCGGCATCGCCGGGATCGCGCTGGCCTGCGGCGCGGTGAATGCCGGCATCGCCCTGGTCCCCGGCGGCCTGTTGCCGCCGGGACAGGCCCTGCGCCTCGTCCTGCTCACCGCCGCCGCCGGGGTGACGGCGTGGCGCTACGACGTGCTCGGCTTCGCCGGCGCGATCCGTCACCGTCTCGCGGCCTGACGGTCCCGCGATGGCAGGCCCCGCGTCGGACACCCCATCGGACACGGCCGCGCTTCCCGGCGGGCTCGTGGCGGCGGTCCGGCCCCTCGACGGGGCGGCGCCCTGGGTCCCGGCCTGGCGGGCCCTGGGTCGGGCGAGCCTGGTGCGCAACCCGTTCTACGAGGCGGGCTACGCCCTGGCGGCCCGCGACGCCTTCGGGGCGGGCGTCCGGCTCCTCCTCGTCGCCGACCGGCCCCCCGAGGCGCCTGGGGCCCGGCTCCTCGCCGCCTGGCCGTTCCGGCCGTCGCGCCGCCGCTGGGGCGTGCCGCTGCCGCTGCTCGTGGGCTGGACCCACGGCTACGCCCCGTTCGGGGCGCCGCTCCTCGACGGCGCCGCCCCGGAGGCCGCCCTGGCGGGGCTGCTCGCCGCGCCGGGCGCCCTCGGCCTGCCGCCGCGCCTCCTCCTGCCGAACGCTCCGACCGACGGCCCCCTGCCTGAACTCCTGACGGCGTGTGGCGGGCGCCGCGCCGCGTACTGGCCGCACGACCGCGGCCTGCTCGACCTGACCGGCCTCGGGCCGGAGGCGCGGGCCTCCTATCTCGGGCACCTCTCCGGGCAGCGCCGCCGCAAGCTCCGCCGCGCCCGCGCGCGCCTCGAGGCGGGGGGGCCCGTGACCTTCGAGATCCTCGCCGCGCCCAAATACCTCGGCCCCGCCCTCGACGCCCACGTCGCCCTGGAGGCCGCCGGCTGGAAGGGTCAGGCCGGCACGAGCCTGGCGCAGCGGCCGGCGGAGATCGCCTTCCTGCGCGCCGCCCTGGCCGATCTCAGTGCCGATCTCGGGGCCGATCGCGGGGCCGATCGCGGGGCCGCGGACGGCGTGCGGATCGCGCGCCTGCGCCGGGGCGACCGGCTCCTGGCCTCCCTGATCCTGCCGGTCACCGGCCGGGAGGCCTGGGTGCTGAAGATCGCCAACGACGAGACGCGGCCGGAGACCGCGCCGGGCGTCCAGCTCGTCCACCGGCTGACCGAGGCGGTGGCCGCGGGCGACTGGCCGATCGACCGGATTGATTCCTGCGCGCCGCCGGACTTCGCCCTCGGCACCACCTTCTGGACCGCGCGCCGGCCGATCGCCCATCTGCTGGTGGAGGCGGGCCGCGATCCGCTGTTCCCGGTGGCCCGGACCCTGGAGCGGGCCCGGGAGCGCGTTGCCCGGGCGCGTGTCACCATCCGAAGCGGGCGATCTGCTCCAGCCGCGCCCGCGTCGCCGCCGCGTCGCGGCCCGTGACGGCGATCCGCCCGGACAGGTCGTAGCAGGTCGCGCAGAACGGCAGCTGCAGCAGCGTGTACCCGTCGTCCCGCGCCCGGGCGACGGAGGCGATGAGGCAGGGCAGGACCGGCTCGTCGGGCGGCCCGGCGAGGCAGTCGGCCCGGGGGCTGCCGAAGGCCGGGCGGTTCGGCCAGGTCAGCAGGAGCGTGGTCCCGCCCCGGCGGTCCGGGGCCGGCGGCAGGGTGTAGCTGCGCAGGAACAGCGCGCCGGCCGCGAGGACGAGGACCGGCAGGATCAGGGCTGTGCGCATCGGCGGTGTCCTCGCGCCTCAATCCCCCGCGTCGAAGCGCGTCCGATAGAACACCTCGCGGCCGGCGCCGTCGATCACCCGGACCGCCTCGGCCGGCTCGCCCGAGCGCTGCGGCACCCGGGCGCGGGCGAACAGCCGCAGGGCCCGCTCCTGCGCGCTCTCCAGGCTGCCGACCCGCACGGAGATCCGCGTCTGGATCTCGTCCGGCTCCGGTCCGAGGACTTCGATGTGGAAGGTCTCGCGCACGGGTATCCGCCTGATCGAGGGATCTTCAGCGCCGGATATCGGGATCCGGCTGCCGGCCGCCATAGCATGTTCCGGCCGGGTATCCGGTCCGGCGCCGCGCGGCGAGCCCGGGACGACGCGCCGCGGGCTCGATCTCGGCACGAAGTCCAGTTGCCCCGCGGCCCGCCTCGGCACTAAGAGGGCCGCTCCGCCCGAGGAGACATCACCGGAGGAACCCCGTGGACCCGCTCAAGGCCGCCGCCGCGACGCTTCTCTGCCTCGCCCTGTTCTGGCTGGCCTTCCGGCTGACCCGGCGCCTGGTCGATCTCGCCATCGCGGGGGGCTACGCCGAGGAGCGCCGACGGCTCGCCGAGGAGGAGGCCGCTCAGGCCGAGGCGGGCGCCGTCCCGCAGGCCTCGGCCATCCGGGCCACTCCCGCGAGCTTGGCCTCGAACAGGGACCAGTCATCCGCCGCGGCGATCGGCGCCCACAACGCCTCCACCTCGTCGATCAGGAGCGTGCAGGGCGCCTCCGCGAAATAGGGATGGTCGAGCCGCGCGCCCGGGGCGGGCGCGAGCGGCTCCAGCGCGGCCCGCACCGGCGCGAAGGCCTCGCGAGCGTAGTGGCCGGCGGACGGCCCGGCCTGCGCGCGGGTCGCGCTCGCGAGGCCGCCGTACCAGTCGAAGAAGAACCGCTCGAAGGGCGCCCGCGTCTCCGCGAGGAACCGCCAGACCGCCGAGACCAGCCGGTCGGTCTCCGGCCGCGGCGCCGGGGCGAGGCCGAGCCGGCGGAACAGGGCCTCGGCGAACGCCTCCTGCAGGGCCGGCCCGAACCCGGAGAGCGCCGCTTCCAGGCGCGCCTGGGGGGCCAGCACCAGCAGGCAGTCGGCGAGCCGGGCGAGGTTCCAGAACAGCGCCTCCGGCTGGCGGCCGAAGCTGTAGAGCCCGGTCTCGTCGAAGTAGGCGGCCGTGAAGTCCGGATCGTAATGCGGTAGGAAGCGCCAGGGCCCGTAATCGAAGCTCTCACCGGTGACGTTGATGTTGTCGCTGTTGAGGACCCCGTGGACGAAGCCGGCCGCCGCCCACTGCGCGCCCATCCGGGCGGCCCGGGCGACCACGTCCTCCAGGAAGGCGACGGCGCGATCCTCGACGCCGTCGCGCCAGAGCTCCGGCCGGTGGGTCGCGACCGTGTGGTCGAGGAGCCGGGCGATGTTGTCCGGCTCGCCGAGCGCCAGGAAGCGCTGGAAGCTGCCGATGCGGATGTGGCCGTGGGACAGGCGCACCAGCACCGAGGCGCGTGCCGGCGAGGGCTCGTCGCCGCGCACGAGGTCCTCGCCGGTCTCGATCAGGCTGAAGCTCTTCGAGGTGTAGACGCCCTGCGCCTCCAGGAGGGCGGTGGCCAACACCTCGCGCACGCCGCCCTTGAGGGTGAGCCGCCCGTCGGCGCCGCGCGACCAGGGCGTCGTGCCGCTCCCCTTGGTGCCGAGGTCGAGGAGGC
This sequence comes from Methylobacterium sp. yr668, assembly GCF_900116245.1. NCBI lineage: Bacteria > Pseudomonadati > Pseudomonadota > Alphaproteobacteria > Hyphomicrobiales > Methylobacteriaceae > Methylobacterium > Methylobacterium sp. yr668. The sequence goes on from NZ_FOZY01000029.1 coordinate 26,854, forward strand.
GCCCGTCCAGGCGGTCGTGCAGCTGCGCGAAGAGGAAGCCGCGCCCGTCGCCGAGGTCCGGATTGTAGGCGCGGAACTGATGGCCGTGGTAGCGCAGGGCCAGCGGCGTCTCGAAGCTGCCCGGCAGGGGCTCGAACCGGCCGAAATGGGCGATCCACGCCGCCTCGGACAGGCCGCCCAGTCCGACCCGCTTCGCCCAAGTCTGGTTGCGGTAGCGCAGGATCGTCCGCGGGAACCGGGCCGGCGTCACCGGATCGAAGAAGGCGGGGCCCAGATCGGCGTGGCGCCGGGAGGGCGTGAAGGCGGTGTCGTCCATGCGGCGGCGCGTCTCCCGGGGTGAGGATGAGTCCCGTTGTACCAAGCGAGCCGGACGCGATCCGTTGCCGATCCCGTCCTCGCGGGCGCGGCGAAGCAACCCAGTGCAGCTGGACATCGGCCGAGCGTGGCGCCGCCTGGATCGCTTCGCTCCGCTCCCGAAGACGGCGGCCGACCCGAGAGGCGTCACGATCCTAGAGATCTGGTCGGGCCGTCCCGGACACCTGCCGCAGGGCCTCGCCGGCGATCATCGCGGCCGCGATCGCGACGTTGAGCGAGCGCAGGCCCGCCCGGATCGGCACCACGATCCGGGCGTCGGCGGCCGCGTGCACCGCCTCCGGCACGCCGGCGGATTCGCGCCCGACCATCAGGCAATCGTCCGGGCGGAAGGCGAAGTCCGTGTAGGGCACGGCGCCCGCCGTGGTGGCGAGGACGAGCCGGATCCCGGCCTCGGCCCGCCACGCGGCGAAGGCCGCGAAGGCGCGGTGCCGGGTGATCGCCACGTGGTCGAGGTAGTCCAGGCCCGAGCGGCGCAGGTGGCGGTCCGAGACGTCGAAGCCCGCGGGCTCCACGATCTCCACCGCCAGCCCGAGGCAGGCGGCCATGCGCAGCATCGTGCCGGTGTTCTGCGGGATATCGGGCTGGTAGAGGGCGAGGCGGAGCATGGCGCCGGCCTTGTGCGGGGCGGAAGGCCCCGCCGTCAAAGGCCCCCGGCGCCGACGCGCAGCCGGCAAACCGCCGGGCCGGCCCCCGCCGGGGCCGAGACCGCGCGGAACTTAAGCCTCGCCAGAACCTTGAGGCGGCGCGACCCCCCTGTGCGGCCCCCGTCTGAAAGACCTGCTCCGATGCGCACCCCGCTCCTCGCCTCGGCCCTCCTGCTGGCCGGCCTCGCCACCGCTTCGGCGCAGACCGACGGCGCCAGATCGGACGGCGCCAAGCCGGACGGCGGCGCCGCCGCGACCCCGGTCCCCGGCCAGCCCGCCACCATGGCCGACAGCCTGCGCCCGACCTTCGTGGCCCAGGCCCCCGACGACATGGTCGCCAGCAAGCTGATCGGCTCCAGCGTCGTCAACGGCGCCAACGAGACGATCGGGCAGATCGCCGACTTCGTCCTCGACCAGAAGGGGGCCGTGAAGGCCTGGATCATCGGGGTCGGCGGCTTCCTGGGGATCGGCTCGAAATACGTCGCGGTCGACCCGTCCGTGCTCAAGCTCGACCGCACCGACGGCAAGACCCTCCAGGCGCGGATCGACACGACCAAGGACCAGCTCCGGGCGGCGCCGGAATACGTCTATCTCGGCAAGGAGCCGCCGAAGGGCGCCGCCCCGGCGAGCCCCGCGGGGGAGCCGGCCTCGAAGCCGTAGCGGTCGCGCCGGCGCGGCGCCGATCGGTCGGCCGGCGGCACCGCGCCGGCTTGCCTCCGCGCGCCGTTGTGTGCTGTGCCGGCCTCCCCGGAGGTCGGAACCCGTCCCATGCGCCGCGCCCTCGTCCCGCTCCTCGCCTTCTGCCTCGGCCTCATCGGCCTGACCGGGGCGGCGGTGTTCGCGTTCCTGCCCGACAAGGCACCGGTGGGCGTGCCGAGCGTCGGCGGCCCGTTCACGCTGGTGAACCAGGACGGGCGCACCGTCACCGAGCGCGACTTCGCCGGCGCGACGCACCTCGTGTTCTTCGGCTTCACCCACTGCCCGGACGTCTGCCCGACCACCCTGCAGCAGATCTCCGACGTGCTCGCTGCCCTGGGGTCGAAGGGCAAGACGATGCGGGTCGCCTTCGTCACGGTGGATCCCGAGCGGGACGATCCGGCGAGCCTCAAGACCTACCTGTCGAGCTTCGACCCGCGCATCACCGGCCTCACCGGCACGCCCGAGCAGGTCACCGCCACCGAGAAGGCGTACCGGGCCTATGCCCGCAAGGTGCCCGCCAAGGACGGCGACTACACGATGGAGCACACCGCCCTGGTGTACATCATGGACGCGCAGAACCGCTTCCTCGGCGCCCTCGACCTGACCCGGCCGGCCGACGAGGTCGCCGCGCAGCTCGCCAAGAAGATCTGACCGCCGGCCGGTCCGGCCGCACGCCCGTCAGAGCGTCATCCCGGCGTGGAAGCGGTCGGGGGAGAGCGGCAGCAGGAACTGCACGCCGAAGCCGCCCTCGAAGTAGCGCACCAGCCGGCCCGGCGTGCTGCCCACCGTGACGGCGGCGCCGAGGGGCAGCGGCACCGGGCAGGAGATCGCCACGCCCGACATCGAGATGTCGATGAGGCGCGCCCGGATCTCGCGACCGCCCTCGACGCGCAGGACCACCGCCGTGTTGGTCGGCACGAGGCGCTCGTGCGAGCGCCCCTCCGGCAGTCCCAGCATCTCCCGGTTCGCCAGCCAGGTGAGCTGGGAGGCGAGCTTGTCCCGCTTGCGCGACGTGGCGTTGAGCTGGACCGCGAACCCGTCCGGGCAGGTGCGCGCGACGACGCCCTCGATGCGGCCGACATGCTCCAGGTAGAGCACCACGCGCTCGCCGACCGCGCCCTTGACCGCGCAGGTCAGCCGAACGCCGCCCGGCGACATGTCCACGGTCTGGCAGGGATATTCCCGGCGATCGGCCAGCATGTAGCGGCCGAGCACGGCGACCCGCACGCGCTGGTGGCGGCGCTGGTCGGCGGCACCGCGCGCCGGCTCGGCGGCGAGGCCGCGCAGATCAGTTCCAGCGGTGGCCTCGACCGCGATCATTCCGAGATTGGTCCTGCGCCGGAGAATGGCCGGTGCAGACTAGGCACGGACAGTTACGAAACCCTTTTTTCCTGCTCCGGGATCGATCGGCCTTGTAGAAACATCCATTGTCGAGCCCTGCCGCGTCGTGCGCGATCGACTTGTGCGCCGAAGCTTTCCTCGGGTGCACGCGCCGATTCGATCGAACTGGCCGTCCCGGACCGGGCGTAACCTTGGACGAATACGGTTCTCAGGCGCGCCCGCCGGCGTGGACGAGGAGGTGGCCGTGGCGCACCGGCCCGGGGTAGCCCGCGCTCGTGCGCACGGCGGTGCGGGCGGGCGGGACCGGCTCGGTCCGGCGGCTGGGCAGGATGCGCAGGGAGGTGGTCTCCGCCTCCACCAGCGGGCGCAGGCCGAGCCAGTGCGGCGCGCCGTCGAGGCTCAGGGTGCCGAGGGCGCGGACCTGCGTCCGGCCGCGGTGGCGCAGGGGCAGGAGCAGGAGTTCGAGATCCGCCGCCTCGCCGGCCGCGTTGGTGCCGCGCAGGCCCGCGACGACGCCCAGCGTGTCGCTGGCCACGATCTCGACGATCCGCCAGGGATCCGTCGCCCGGGAGCCCCACAGCTTGGCGAAGGGCTCGCCCTTCAGCTCGCGGCCGTACAGGGCGCAGACCCGGGTCCCCGCGAGCCGGATGCTCGCGGAGCGGCTCGGCATGTCGAGTTCCAGGATCAGGCTGTCGGCGAGGAGGTGCCGGATCTCGCCCGGCTCGATCTCGGCGCGTTCCGGCGCGGCCCGTTCTCCGCGCAGGCGCTCCCAGTAGGCGTGGAGCATGCGGCTGGTGGGATGCTTCATCGGTGTCCCGATTCTCAACGCCTGTGGTTCATCCCCGGATCATTCTGGCACATCCGCGGGGGTGTGACCGGCCGATCCGGGCGTTCACCGCGTCCGGGCGCACGGGCCGTGCCGGCTCCCGCACCCGCGCGCCGCCGGTCCCGCCGGCGCCGCGCGGGGCGGGGGGTAGCGCGTCGTGGCCGGCGACACAATCGTCGCACCCCGCCGGGCGCGCCGCGGCCGTCCGGGACGGATCCGGACTGAAGACGGGGCGGTGCGCGATACGGACCGCGATCCGACCGGTATTTGCGAGCTTCAATACGTCGCCGGGGCTTGCCCGATCGCGCCGCGCCCCGACATGGTGCGCCGATGGACGCCTCCCCCGATTTCCCGCGGCAGAGCCGCGTGCCCGTGTTCAACATGCCGGGCATCGTCACCGCGTCGATCGGGCTGCTCCTGGCGATCCAGGCGGTGCGCGAGTTCCTGCTGCCGGACACCTGGGACATCCGCCTCGTCCTCGACCTCGCGCTGGTCCCGGCGCGCTGGACCCTCTGGTTCGATCCCGGCCGGGCCTCCGAGGTGATCCGCGCCGCCGCCGATCCGGGCGATCCCGGCCTGGAGGCGGCCCGCGAGGCCTTCGCCCGCTACATCGTGGGCGAGCACGCGCTCCAGCCCTGGACGCTCGTCACCTACGGGCTGCTGCACGGCTCGTGGATGCACGTGATCTTCAACAGCGTCTGGCTCGCGGCCTTCGGCGCGCCGGTGGCGCGCCGCTGCGGCGCCCTGCGCTGGTGCGTGCTCGCGCTGGCCGGCACGGCGGCCGGCGGACTTCTCCACATCCTGATCGACCCGCTGAGCGCGGGGCCGCTGGTCGGCGCCTCGGCGGGGATCTCGGCCCTGATGGCCGCCGCCGCCCGGTTCGTGTTCCAGCCGCCGGTCTCGGGCTACGGCGCGCCGGCCTGGCAGGTGCCGCCGCCCCGTCCCGCCGAGACGATCCCGGAACTGCTGCGCAACCGGACCGCGGTGTCGTTCCTGGTGATCTGGCTGCTGACCAACCTGCTCTTCGGCCTCGTCAGCGTGCCGCTCGTCGGCGAGAACGCCGCCATCGCCTGGGACGCCCATCTCGGCGGCTTCATCGCGGGCTTCTTCCTGTTCCCCCTGGTGGATCCCCGGGAGCCGCGCCGGCACTGAGTCCCTGCCATCGACGCCCGGCACCTTGCCATCCGGCCGGATCGATCACACACTCGCCACAATGTGAACGAGCCGGGCCAACCCGGCCGAGAACGCCATCAGGGCGCCGCGGGCTGACGGCGCACCGGCCGCGTCACACAGGGAGAGAGCCATGACCGTCGCACGCATCCTCGCCGAGAAGGGCAGCTCCGTCGTCACCGTGGGCCCCGACAAGACCCTCGATGAGGTGATCCAGATCCTCGCCGACAAGCGGATCGGCGCCCTCGTGGTCGCCCAGGCCGACGGGACGGTGGCGGGCATCATCTCCGAGCGGGACATCATGCGGGCGCTCGCCCGGCACGGGGGCTCGGCCTTCGACGCGCCGGTCTCGGCCCACATGACCACCGCGGTCACCACCTGCGGCCGGACCACCACGATCGAGGAGGTCATGACCCTCATGACCGACGGGCGGTTCCGCCACGTGCCGGTCTGCGAGGACGGGCGGCTGATCGGCCTGGTCTCGATCGGCGACGTGGTGGCGCGCAAGATCGCCACCGTCGAGGCCGAGCACCAGGCCCTGCGCGACTACATCACGATGGCGTAGGGACGCCGGCACCGCGCGTTTCTCTCGCCCTCCGCCCCCGGGCCTCGCCGGTTCAGGGCAGGCCGCCGCGGCGCGACGCGCTCCCTCTCCCGTGCGGGAGAGGGGACCCGCGCCCCTTCGTCGACGGGCGAGCAGGCCGACATCGCGAGCCCGTGCCGCCCGCGGTCCGCCTCACGCCTTCACGGGATCGAGCGTGACGTGCCAGAGGTCGGTGTCGGCCGCGTCCTTGAGGGTCACCGTCATCTGCTCGGTGGCGCCGTCCACCGCCACGTGGCCGAAGAACTGGTAGCCGGCGGCCGGCGACAGGTTCACCTGGCCCTTGTCGGGCGCCTTCACGTAGCGCAGCTGCGGCCCGAAGGTGTTGTCCAGCGCGTTCGGCCCGAAGGTGCCGGCGTGCAGCGGCCCGGAGACGAACTCCCAGAACGGCTCGAAATCCTGGAACTGCGCCTTGTCGGGGTCGTAGTAGTGGGCGGCCGTGTAATGCACGTCGGCCGTGAGCCAGACCGTGTTGCGGATCCCCGCGCTCTTGATGAAGCGCAGCAGGTCGGCGATCTCCAGCTCGCGCCCCAGCGGCGGTCCGTCGCCCTGCGCCACCGCCTCCGAGCCGAAGTTGCGGTCGGTGTCGTAGGTCACCACGAGGCCGAGCGGCATGTCGGCGGCGATCACCTTCCAGGTCGCGCGGGACTCGAGCAGCGCCCGCTTCAGCCACGCGATCTGCTGCGGCCCAAGGAAGTAGGATTCGGGCCCGTACGCCGTCTGCCGGTTCTCGCCGTTCGGGCCCCGGTAGGAGCGCATGTCGAGCATGAACACGTCGACCAGCGGGCCGTAGCCGATCTTGCGGTAGACCCGGCCGGGCTCCGACGGCTCGAAGCGCATCGGCATGTACTCGTGGAAGGCCTTCGCCGCCCGTAGCTGCAGCGCCAGCACGTTCGGGTCGGCGTACTTCTTCTTCAGGTGCTCGGCCCGGGTCAGCGGCTCCCCCGGCCACCAGTTGTTGGTGACCTCGTGGTCGTCCCACTGGGCCAGGATCGGCACGGCGGCGTTCATCGCCAGGACGTTCCGGTCGGTGAGGTTGTACTTGTGCCGGCCCCGGAACTCCGCGAGCGTCTCGGCCGGCTTGGCCACCTCCTCGGTCACCCGATTGCGCCACAGGCTGCCGTCGGGGAGCTTCACCTCGGACTGGATCGGCCCGTCGGCGTAGATCGTGTCGCCGGAATGGATGAAGAAGTCCGGCCGGTTCTTCAGGATGGCGGAATAGATCGTCATGCCGCCGCGGGCCTCGTCGATGCCCCAGCCCTGGCCCGCCGTGTCGCCCGACCAGCAGAACGACACCGAGCGCCGGTCCGCCGGCGCGGTCCGGAACCGCCCGACCTGGGCCGGCCCGACGATGGTCGGCGCGGCGACGTCCTCCAGGCGGACCCGGTAGAACACGTCCTGGCCGGCCGGCAGCCCGGTCAGCGCCACCTTCACGGTGCCGTCGGTCTCCGGCAGGGCGTCGGCGAAGACGCCGCCGCGGATGTCGGCGAAGCTCTCGGTGGTCGCCCACTCGACGATCGCCCGGGCCAGCCGGTCGGACCGGGCCCAGACCACCGCCGAGTCGGTGCCGACGTCGCCCGACTGGAGGCCGTGGGTCAGGAGCGGCCGGTCGGCGGCGCGGCTCAGGCCGGGCCGTCCGAGGCCCGTGGCCAGCCCGACGAGGCCGGCGCCTCCGGACAGCAGGATCTGACGGCGACTCGTATACATTGGAGGTCCTCCAGCATGCACGGGCGCCCATCGCAGGCGGCCACGACAGCCGGATGACGGCCCCCTCCCGACGGAGCGCGCCCGGATCCCTCAGGCCCGCGCGGCCGCGCCCTCCAGCACGGCCCGGATCCGGGGCAGGGCGGCGCGGGCGGCGCGGTGCCCGAGGGCGATGCCCTCCGCGGCCCGGTGGAAGTCGAACAGCCCGAAGGCCCCGAGATCCGGGCCGATGGCCACGTCCGGCGGGTCGCGCTCCAGCCGGGCCCGCGAGATCCGGTCCTGGGTGGTGTTGAACGCGTCGAGCACCACCCGCGCGATGCCCGGCACGGCGATCTCGGGCTCGGGTCGGTCGAAGCCCGGCAGGCGCCCGCGCACGACCTGCAGGAAGCCCCGGCGCGGCGGGGCCGGGTGCGGCGCCTCGCGCACCACCGGTCCGCCGGTGTCGCCGTTGAGGTTCACGCAGATGACGAGGTCGGCCCCGAGCGCCCGGGCGAGCGCCACCGGCACCGGGTTGACCAGGGTCCCGTCCATCAGCACGCGGCCGTCATGGGCCACCGGCGGGAACAGGCCGGGGATCGCGTAGGAGGCGCGCACCGCGTCCACCGCCGGGCCCTCGGTCAGGCTGACCTCGTGGCCGGTCCCGTACTCGGTGGCGACGCAGCCGAAGCGGATCGGCAGCGTCTCGATGCGGCGCTCGCCGAGATCCGCGGCGAGGCGCTGGCGCAGGCGGTTGCCGGCGATCAGGCCTGAGCCCGGCAGGCGGGGGTCGATGAGCCCCACCACCCGACGCCGGGTCAGCGCCCGGGCGAAGGCCTCGAGCCGGTCGAGGCGCCCGGCCGCGTAGCAGGCGCCGACCACCGCGCCGATGGAGCAGCCGGCCACCACGGTCGGCGTGATGCCGCCTTCCTCCAGGGCGCGGATCACCCCGATATGCGCCCAGCCCCGTGCCGAGCCGCCCCCGAGGGCGAGCCCGACCTGCGGGCCGGGGCTCGGCGGCGGCCGGACCGGCTCGACGGTTCCGGGCGGGAAATGCGGGTCGGCGGGCTCGTCTTGCCACCGCGTGGCAAGAGGGCGGTTCATCGCCCGGCGGCTTTCAGGACGACCCGGCCGTCCGCCTCCCGGACGACGCTGCGGTAGAAGCAGTCGCGCCGGCCGGTGTGGCAGCAGCCGCCGTCGCCGCCGACCTCGACGCGGATCAGCAGGGCGTCCTGGTCGCAGTCGACCCGCATCTCGACGACGCGCTGGATCTGGCCGCTGGTCGCGCCCTTGTGCCAGAGCTCCCGGCGCGAGCGCGACCAGTACCACGCCTCGCCGGTCTCGAGGGTGCGGGCCAGCGACTCGGCGTTCATGTGGGCGAGCATCAGCACCTGCCCGTCCCGCGCGTCCACCGCGATGCAGGCGACGAGGCCGTCGCGGTCGAACCGGGGCGTGAGGGCCGTGCCCTCCTCGATCTCGGCCCGGGTGCCGGGGGGAGCGAAGGCGGTGTCGCGCGCGGTCATGGTCGAGGCGTCGCCCGGGGCTACTTGGCGCCGCCGCGCACCAGGGTCAGGAAGCGGACCTGCTCGTTGGCGTTGTCCTTGAAGACGCCGCGGAACTGGCTGGTGATGGTCGAGACGCCGGCCTTCTGGACGCCGCGCATCGCCATGCAGAGATGCTCGGCCTCGACCATCACGGCGACGCCGCGGGGCTTGAGGATGCTCTCGATCACGTCGGCGATCTGGGCGGTCATGGTCTCCTGCGTCTGCAGGCGGCGGGCGAAGGTGTCGACCACGCGGGCGAGCTTCGACAGGCCGACCACGCCCCGGGTCGGGTAATAGGCGATGTGGGCAAGGCCCATGAACGGCACCATGTGGTGCTCGCAGTGGGAGTGGAACGGGATGTCGCGCACCAGCACGATGTCCGAGTAGCCCTCGACCTCCTCGAACACGCGCTCCAGCAGCTTCTCGGCGTCGACCGCGTAGCCGCCGAACAGCTGCTCGTAGGCCTTGGTGACCCGGGCCGGGGTGTCGAGCAGGCCCTCGCGGGTCGGGTCGTCGCCGGCCCAGCGCAGGAGGGTGCGCACGGCGGCCTCGGCCTCGGCGCGGCTCGGGCGGCCGGTCTCGATCCCGTCCGGGACGCGGGTCGCGGAGGCCGGCTCGGGCGCCACCTCGACGGGACGGCCCTCATCCACCGGCCGATTGTCATTGCGCATGCCGTTCAGCCCTTGCCCGTCGCCCCCGTTCCGGTCGAAACCCTGGCCGTCACCCTGGTAGGACAAGGATTTGAGCGCGGCATCCATGGCATCTCCGGCCCGCGCGATGCGGGATTTCATCGGGGTGCTGTCGGGCTTGGCGTACATCGTCGGATCGCGTCGGGCGTTCGAGGGAAGATCCCGGGCTCGAAAAGGTTTCAAGCCGGCGCCCCGGGATGGACGAAAGGCCGTGGGAACCACCGTGGCCGTTGGCGCGACCCTGGTCGACGGCCCGCCTCCTCGCGAAGCGGCCGTATGGCGCCTATATCATCGTTCGCGGGGTAACGCGCAATGCGCGATGCACGCGGCAGAGTCCCGATGGGAAGTGTGCCTCCGGCCGAGGACCCGATGCTCGACGACATCTACAACCGCCGTATCCTGGAACTCGCCGCCGACATCCCCCGGCTCGGCCGGCTCGAGAACCCGGACGCGAGTGCCACGGCCCATTCGCGCCTGTGCGGCTCGACCGTGACGGTCGACCTCGTCCTGGGCGAGGACGGCCGGGTCGCGGATTTCGCCCAGGAGGTCCGGGCCTGCGCCCTGGGACAGGCCTCCTCGTCGCTGATGGGCCGGCACGTGGTCGGCGCCAGCGCGGACGAGCTGCGCGGCGTCCGCGCGGCCATGCGGTCGATGCTCAAGGAGAACGGCCCGGCGCCCGGCGGCGCGTGGTCGGACCTCGCGGTGCTCGAGCCGGTGCGGGACTTCAAGGCGCGCCACGCCTCGACGCTCCTGACCTTCGACGCGGTGGTGGACGCCCTCGACCAGATCGCCGCCAAGCGGCAGGCCGCCTGACGGGATGGTCCGGCGCGCCGCCCACTGGGCGATCCGCGGCTACCAGCTCACGCTGTCGGGCCTGATCGGGCGCCAGTGCCGCCACTGGCCGAGCTGCTCCGAGTACACCGACACGGCCATCGCCCGGCACGGCCTCTGGCCCGGCGGCTGGATGGGCTTCGCCCGGATCTGCCGCTGCGGGCCGTTCGGCACCCACGGCATCGACCTCGTCCCCGAGCGCGTGCCGGCGCGGGCGGCGTGGTACCGCCCCTGGGCCTACGGCCGCTGGCGCGGCGTCGAGGCGCCGCCGTCGCCCTTCGCCTGCGAGGCCGTGGGGCAGGAGGCCGACGCGCGGTAGATTTCGTTCCTGCTTTGTTTCACGTGAAACACGTAAGGCGGTCGGGCTGGCGGATCGGAGACCGCGTTTCGGAGATCCCGTGCGCCCGCCCCGCGCTCAACCGGCCTGCCGGTTCGCCGCCAGCTTCTCGGCGAACTCGATCGCCTCGATGAGGCTGCGCTCGTTGGCGACGCCGGTGCCGGCGATGTCGAAGGCGGTGCCGTGATCGACCGAGGTGCGGATGATCGGCAGCCCCAGGGTGATGTTCACCCCCGACAGGTCCATCCACTTGCCCGTGGCCGGGTCGATCTCGAAGCCCAGGAGCTTGACCGGGATGTGCCCCTGGTCGTGGTACATCGCCACCACCGCGTCGTACTGGCCCGCGCGCAGCTTCACGAACACCGTGTCGCCCGGCACCGGGCCGTGCACGTCGAGCCCGTCGGCGTTGGCGGTCTCGATCACCGGCGCGCTGACGTCGATGTCCTGGCGCCCGAACAGGCCGCCCTCGCCGGCGTGGGGGTTGAGCGCGGCGACCGCGATCTTCGGCCGGGCGAGACCCAGCCCCTTCAGCGCCCTGTCGGTGAGGTCGATGACGAGGCGCAGGCGCTCCGGGGTCAGGCGCTTGGGCACGTCCTCCAGGGCGACGTGGGTCGTGACGTGGGAGACCCGCATGTTGCCGTGGGCCAGCATCATCACCGAGCCGCGCACGCCGGTCAGCTCCGCCAGCATCTCGGTGTGGCCGGCATAGTGGTAGCCGGCCCTGTTGAGCGCCTCCTTGTTGAGGGGCGCGGTGACGATGCCGCCGATCCGGCCGGCCAGGGCGAGGCGAACGCCGGCCTCGATCGCCTTGTAGGCGAAACGGCCGCCGTCGGCCGAGAGCCGGCCCGGCTCGATCGGCGCGCCTTCCGCGTCGGCCTGGAGGCAGCACAGCGCCGGCCAGTCGCCGTCCTCGGCGACTTCGGGAACGGGATCGGGCAGGAGGCCGAGCGCCCGCTCCGCGCGGCGCAGGGAGGGGGCGCTGCCGATGACGACGAGCTTGAGGTCGCCCGCGTCGATCCGGTGCTTCAGCCGGGCGGCGGCCTTGACGATGATCTCCGGGCCGATGCCGGCCGGATCGCCCATGGTGATGGCGAGATGTGAGGTCACGCGTCGCTCCTGCTGCGCGGAAAGCCGTTGCCGTGAAGTAGATCGCGCCAGACGCCCTCTGTTCCGAAGGCGCCGGATTTGGACACGACCGCGAGCCCGTCCCAGCGTCCGCCCCGCAGGGTCGAGCGGGGCAGGCCCGGGGTGATCTGCCCGGTGACGTCGAGGCGCGCGACGGAGAGCGCGAGGCACAGCGCCTTCAGGGTCTCGCCGCCGGCCACCAGCAGCGTGCCGGGCCGCGGGATGCGGTCGATCACCCCCGCGAAGGTCTGGGCGATCCGCGCCGCGGCGTCCTCCCGGGCGGTGCCCTCGGGCAGCGCGAGGCTCGCCAGGACGACGCCGTCCCGGTCGAGGCGCGCGGCCGCCGCGCCGGCATGGTCCGGGTGGCGCGCCGACAGGACGAGGTGGTGGCGGCCGCAGGCCGCGAGCTGCGCCGCGGTCTCGGGCCGGTCCGAGCCGAACAGCCCGAGGACCGGGCCGGCGAGCCGGTCGTCGCCCGGCGCCGCCACGCCGCGCGCCAGGGCCGCCGCGAGGCCGCCGCTGCCGCACCAGAGCACCGGTCCGTCGCCGCCGAGATCCGCGACCCGGGCGAGGTCGGCGTCGCTCGCCGCGTCGTAGACGGCGACGCCCGCCACCGGCCCGTCGGACACGTCGGCCCGGCGCGCCGGCAGCCCGACCGCCCGCAGGGCCTCGGCGATGTCGCCCGAGACCGGCTCGAAGCCCGCGCCGCGCCGGGCGAGCTGCCGCCCGCCCTCCGTGCGGCGTCCCTGATACGGGAAGGCCGGCGCCACCACGCAGCGCCCCCAGGTCCCTGTGCGAAGCACGGCCGCGAGTTCGGCCGCCCAGGGGCCGCGCAGCAGGCTGTCGACCTTCTTGAAGGCGATGTCGGCCCCGTCCAGCCGGGGCGCGAGGGCGCCGACGATCCGGTCGGCCTCCGCGGCCGAGATTTCCCGGGTACCGGAATCGATCGCGAGGCAGCCGGATCCATCCCCCGCCAGGAGCTCCGGCCACGCCACCGGGATCGCCCCGCACAGGCCGGTGAAGCCCGCGGCCGTGTCGAGGGTGCCGGTGAGATCGTCGGCGATGAGGCGCAGGCGGGTCATGTCGGGCGGATCATGGCGGGAGCCTCGCCGGCCGCGCCCCCGGCCGAGCGCGGCTCGCGTGCTCGTTGTCAGGTTGTCGCGCGGCATACCGACCGGCCGGCGCGGCGGTCAAGCGGGTAGCCCCGCGCCTCGGATCGACCGCCGCCCGGGGGAGGCCGCCGGGTCCAGGGAGCCGGACAGGGACGGGGACGTCGCTGACAATATCCGGGCCGCCGCAGATCGTGCCGGGCCGCGCCCAGGCAGGGATGGGCCCGCGCAGTTGTCACCATATGCACCGGTCCGGCCGCGCGTTGCGCGGACTCATCGAAAGGTTGTAGCAGCCCGCCCGGGGGGAAGGCGGGTGCCAGGATCCGGAACGGGCCGGCACCGGAAGGGCGACCCATGCAGATTCCCATCAAGCGTTCCCTGGAGCGCGTGCCCGGCGGCCTGATGGTGGTGCCGCTGTTCCTCGGCGCGATCCTCCACACGCTCTTCCCGGACACCGCGACCTTCTTCGGCTCGTTCACCGGCGCGCTGTTCAACGGCGCCCTGCCGATCCTGGCGGTCTTCTTCGTCTGCATGGGCGCGGGCATCGACTTCCGCGCCGCCCCGGCGATCGCCCGCAAGGGCGGCGTCCTGCTGGCCGCCAAGGTCGGCATCGCGGCGATCATGGGCGTGGTGTTCGGCCAGATCCTCGGCGAGGCGCCGGTGGTCGGGGGCGCCTTCGCGGGGCTGTCGACGCTGGCGATCGTCGCCGCCATGAACGACACCAACGGCGGGCTCTACCTCGCCCTGATGGGCCAGTTCGGCCGCCCGAAGGATGCGGGCGCCTACGCGATCATGAGCCTCGAATCCGGGCCGTTCCTCACCATGGTGACGCTCGGTCTGGCGGGCCTGTCGGCCTTCCCGTGGCCGACCCTGGTGGGCAGCATCCTGCCGCTGCTGATCGGGATGATCCTCGGCAACCTCGACCGCGACATGCGCGCCTTCCTGTCGGGGGCGGCGCCGGTGATGATCCCGTTCTTCGCCTTCGCCCTCGGCTTCGGGCTCGACCTCGCCAAGATCTGGCAGGCGGGCCTCCTCGGCATCGGCCTCGGCGCGGCGGTGGTGGCGATCACCGGGGCCGCCCTGTTCGTCGCCGACCGCCTCACCGGCGGCAACGGCGTGGCGGGCGTCGCCGCCGCCTCGACGGCCGGCAACGCCGCCGCCGTGCCGGCGATCATCGCCGCCGCCAATCCGGCCTACAAGGAGGCCGCCGGCCCCGCCACCGTGCTGGTGGCGGCGAGCGTGGTGGTCACGGCGCTGCTCGTGCCGCTGCTGACCGCCTTCGTGGCGGGGCGGGTCCGCCCGGACGCGGCCGAGGAGGATCCGGCGCCGGTCCCCAGCCCCGCTCCGACCGCACCCTGACGTCTCGCGCGGTCTAGCTGCGCGTCCCGCGCGACTGGCGGCAACCGAAGTCTCCGAGTCCGGTTGTCCCTCCAGGAAGCGCGGCACGGCCGCGTCTCACGGCGAACCGGAGCGGGCACTGCATGTCGACCGAATCCAGAGGCAAGACGCATATCGACATCTACGACCGCGCCACCCGCGAGGAGTGGGCGCAGCGTTTCGGCGTCAGCGAGGAGAGGCTGCGCAAGGCGGTGACCATGGTCGGCAGCCGGATCACCAGCGTCGCCGCCTATCTCGACAAGCCGGCCGCCTGAGACCGGCGCCATGGAAGTGCCCCCCGATTTCCGTCCGCCTCCGGATCATCCGATGGCGGGGACACTGGCGCACGGATCCGCACTCGGGTCCGAGTCCGGGTCCGAGCCCGCGCCGGGAACCGCGTCCGGGACCGACGCGGCGGCACCGCACCCTTCGGCGCGGTCGTCCGACACGATCACGTTCGAGCAGATCCGCGAGCGGGCCTACGAGCTCTGGGAGCGCAACCACAGGCCCGAGGGCTTCGAGATCGAGTTCTGGCTGCTGGCCGAGCGGGAACTGCGCAAGGAGCGCGATCGCCGAAAGGCCGACGCGGCGCCGGCAGCGCCGCGCTCCGATCCGCCGCCGGCCTGACGGTCTCCGACCTTCATCCGAGACGATCCCGGGTCACGGCGGACCCGGGATCGGATGACCTTCAGGCCTCGATCGCCGCCCGGGCTTCCTTCACCGCCGCCTCGAAGGCGACGAACGCCGTGGTCGCCGAGTCCCAGGTCTGGCTGCGCACGTGGCGGACCAGGGCGGCCGCCTGCTCGCGGGCCTGCGCCAGGGGCTTCTCGATGGCGGCCGGCCGCGTCGCGTCGGCGGGGATGCCCTCCGGCGGCGTGTCGGTCGAGCGCATGCCGACCAGGGTCGCCGCGATGGCGCGCCGCCACGCGGCGCAGTCCGCCGACAGGCGGATCACCCGCTGATCCGCGGCGGTGCCGGTCTGCCGGTCGAGCAGGGTGCGGCCGAGATCCTCGATCCGTCCGAGCTGCGCGAGGGCGTCGCCGATCTCGCGGCGGGCCTTGTCAGTCCCTTCCGCGATGCGGCCGACGTTCTGGGCGATGTCGCCGGTGGCCTGCATCTGCTGGCCGAGGATCTCGGAGGCCTCACGCATCTGCGCCGCGACGTTCGCGACGGCGCCGCTCTCGGCCTCGACGCGGGCATTGGCCCGAACCATCGCGGACGCGCCGGCCTCGACGGCGTTGCGGCTGCGCGTCACGGCGGCCTGCATCGCCGCCATCTCCTCGCGCAGGCCGCTGACCCGCGCCCGGATCTCGTCCGTCGCCTTCGCGGTCTGCGCCGAGAGCGTCTTCACTTCGGCGGCGACCACCGCGAAGCCGCGGCCGGCCTCGCCGGCCCGCGCCGCCTCGATCGTGGCGTTGAGCGCCAGCAGGTTGGTCTGGGCCGAGATCGCCGCGATCGTGCCGGCCATCTCCTCGATCCGCAGCGCCGCGGTGGAGAAGCTGTCGAGCCGGCTGCCGATCTCCTCGGTGCCTTCCTCGATCCCGCGCATGCCGTCGGTGGCGCGATGCAGGTCGCCCACGCAGGTGGCGATGCCGGCCCGGGCCGTCTCGGCCATCTCGGCCGCCGACGAGGAGCGGGCGGCGATCTCACCCGTGGTCGCGGCGAGCTCCTCGCTGGCGGCCGCGATGAGCCGGGCCTGCTCGGCGGTGCCGGAGGCGTCGTGGGTCATCCAGCCGATCGAGGTGCCGGCGTCGGACGCGGAGGCGGACAGGCGCGCCAGGAGAGTCAGCCATTCCCGATCGACGGCCGGCTCCGCGACGGGCGTCGGGGCCGTCTCGACTGGCAAGACCGCCGCCGTCTCGACCGGGGCGGTCGTCGTCACCGGGGTTGCTAGCGCGTCAGGGATCTGACGCTGCCGGCGCAAACTGAACATGCGGGCCTCTCCGACACTCTAATCGGGGCGCATGGTCACACAGAACCTTCAACCAATGGTGAAGGATAGACCAGTCTCTCGACAAGCGTTGCGGGGCATCGGTGCAGCGCAACACGTCTACTTCGAGAAGTTGCGCCCCCTGATAGCGCTCTATCAGGGGGCGCAATGCTTCATTCGCCGGTCAGGGCCGCCTTGGTGCGCGACCACCAGCCGGCGCGCTTCGGCCGGTCCGGATCGGACGGCGGCGTCAGCACGATCGCCACGGGCTCGGGCGCCGGCTCGGCGGGAGCGGCCTCGGGCGAGCCGGCCTCGGCCTGCGCGCCGACGGTCGCCCGATCGGCCGCCGGCGCCGCGGACTCGACCGGGGCCACCGGCAGGTCCACCGCGGTCTCGGTCCGGTCCTCGGCGGCCGCGGCCGGCGCCGCCTCGATCGCCTCGGCCACAGCCTGGGCGCTCACCGGCTCCTCCGCCGACAGGGCGACGACATCGCCCGCGGCTTCCGGCGCGTCGTCCGTCTCGGACGCCTCGCGGGTGCGGCCCTCGCTGCGACCGCGGCCGCCCCGGCGCCCGCGGCGGCGGCGACGGCCGCCCTCGTCCTCGGACCGCGCCGCCTCGTCCGAACCTGCGACGGCCTCGTCGGCCTCGCCGGCCTCCGCGGCGACGGCCGCAGCGGGAGCCTCGGTCCCGGCCGGCTGCGCGCCGTCCCAGTCCCCATCGCTCCGTTCCGCGTCCGAACGGGCGTCGTCGCGGCCGTCGTCCTGCTGGTCGTCCTGCTGGTCGTCCTGATCGTCGTCGCCGCGATCGTCCTCGGCGCGCCCGTCCTCGCCGCGGCCCTCCTGGCGACCGCCGCGCCGGCGGCGGCGACGGCGGCGGCGGCGGCCCTCGCCCTCCTCGCGCGACCCGTCCTCGCGGGCCTCGGCGCGGCCCTCGTCGGCCTCGCCCTCGGCGTCGGTCTCGGTCTCAATCTCGGCCTCGTCGGCCTCCTCGTCCTCGTCGTCGAACTCCATCGCGGGCGAGATCGCCTGGGCGCGCACGCCCGTGACCGGGCCCTCCGCCCGCTGGGCCGGCTCACCGCGGTCGAGCTGGAACGGTGTGGTCGCCGCCAGCCGCTCGTCGGCCGCGATCGTGATCGTCACGCCGAAGCGCACCTCGAGCTCGCGCAGGTGTCCGCGCTTCTGGTTGAGGATGTAGAGCGCGATCTCGGTGCGGGTGCGCAGGACGAGGTTGTGGGAGGCCGACTTGAGCAGCACCTCCTCGATCGAGCGCAGGATGTGCAGCGCCACCGACGCGGTGGCGCGCACGAAGCCCGAGCCGCCGCAATGGGCGCAGGGGATCGAGGAGGATTCGAGCACGCCGGTGCGGATCCGCTGGCGGCTCATCTCCAGGAGGCCGAAGGGCGAGATCCGGCCGACCTGGATGCGGGCGCGGTCGTTCTTCAGGCACTCGTTGAGCTTCTTCTCGACGGCGCGGTTGTTCCGCTTCTCCTCCATGTCGATGAAGTCGATGACGATCAGGCCCGCGAGGTCGCGGAGCCGGAGCTGGCGGGCGACCTCCTCGGCGGCCTCCAGGTTCGTCTTGAGGGCGGTGTCCTCGATGTCGTGCTCGCGGGTGGCGCGGCCGGAGTTCACGTCGATCGAGACCAGGGCCTCGGTCGGGTTGATCACGAGGTAGCCGCCGGACTTCAGCGAGACGTGCGTGGAGAACATCGCGTCGAGCTGCTGCTCGACGCCGAAGCGGGCGAAGATCGGCGTCGAGTCGCGGTAGGGCTTCACGACCTTGGACTGGCCGGGCATCAGCATCCGCATGAAGTCCTTGGCCTCGCGGTAGGCGTCCTCGCCGGCGACCAGAACCTCGTCCAGATCCTTGTTGTAGAGGTCGCGGATGGCGCGCTTGATCAGCGAGCCCTCCTCGTAGACGAGGGCCGGCGCCATCGACGTCAGGGTCAGCTCGCGGACCGACTCCCACAGGCGCATCAGGTACTCGAAGTCGCGGGCGATCTCGGGCTTGGACCGCGAGGCGCCGGCGGTGCGCAGGATGACGCCCATCCCCTCGGGCACCTCCAGGTCCTGCACGACCTCCTTCAGGCGCTTGCGGTCGGCCGCCGAGGTGATCTTGCGGGAGATGCCGCCGCCCCGGCCGGTGTTGGGCATCAGCACCGAGTAGCGGCCGGCGAGCGACAGATAGGTCGTGAGCGCCGCGCCCTTCGTGCCGCGCTCCTCCTTGACCACCTGCACCAGGATGATCTGGCGGCGCTTGATCACCTCCTGGATCTTGTACTGGCGGCGGTAGTGGCGCGGACGCTCGGGGATCTCGGCCAGCGCGTCGCCGTTGCCGCCGACCTGGGCGATCTTGGGCTCGGCGTCGGGATCGTCGGACTCCTCATCGGACTCCTCGTCCGAGTCGTCATCCTCGTCGGACTCGTCCTCGTCGTCCTCCGACTCGTCCTCATCCTCGTCGTCGTCGGATTCCTCGTCGTCGTCCTCGGAGGCCTCGTCCGACGCTTCGGCCGACGGGTCGGCGGCGGTCGGCGCGGTCTCCTCGGCCTCGCTCGCCCCAGCCTCGCTCTCCTCCGTCACGATCGCGTGCGCGGCGGTCTCGTCCGGCGCGTCGGACACGGTCAGCGCCTCCGCCACGGCGATGCGGGCCTCCGGCTCGGAGGGGGCGTCCTCGGACGGGGCGGAGTCGGCGGCGACCGGCTCCGACGCGGCGGGGGCCGCCTGCGCCTCGACCGGCGCGGTCTGGGGCTCGGCGGCCTGCGCCGGCTCACCCTCCGGGAGGTCGCCGGCGGCGGCCTCGGAGGCGAGGGCCTCCTGCACGGCCTCGGGGTTCTCGGACAGCGTGTCGGGCTGGACGGCCGGGTCGATCCCCGACTCGTTCCGGATCTCGGCCTGATCCTCGCTCTCGGACGCCGCGTGCGTGTCCTCGGCGCTCACGGTCTCGTCGGCGCCGCGGGCGCGGGCCTCGGCACGGCGGCCGCGGGACCGGCGCGACGACGACCGGCGACGGCGCTCCTCGCGCTCGCGGTGCTCCTCGGCGTCGCGGGCCTCCTCCTCGAGGAGTGCCTGCCGGTCGGCCAGCGGGATCTGGTAGTAGTCGGGATGGATCTCGTTGAAGGCCAGGAAGCCGTGGCGGTTCCCGCCGTACTCGACGAACGCCGCCTGGAGCGACGGCTCCACCCGGGTGACCTTGGCGAGGTAGATGTTGCCGCGCAGCTGGCGCCGGTTGGCGGCTTCGAAGTCGAACTCCTCGACCCTAGACCCGTGGACCGTGACGACCCGGGTCTCCTCCGGGTGCATCGCGTCGATCAGCATTTTGTTGGCCATGTCGGACTCTCGGCATGGCGGCCGACGTCGTTCTCCGTGCCCGTGGTCCCGGCGGCGCCTCGCCCGACGTCAATGCTGTCGGGCGGGATGCCGGCCTCGTCGCCGAGGCGGATGGGTTCGAGGGGAAATTGCCGTCAACCGCCGTTCGGCGCCCTGGGCGCCTGGGGTTGAAACAGGCCGGACGGACGGACGGACCGGCGTGACGCACCGTTTGCGCCTCCGGGGCACGCGCAGCCTTATGCTGGGCCGTGCGTCCGTCCATCGTGGTCCCGACCTCGCGAAACAATCTCGGCCGGCGGGGGACCGGCCGTGAATTCCTGGGTGCGGCGGAGGATCTCCGCCGCGTCGTGCGACACCTGCCCGATCGCGGGCGGCACATGCCGCCGCCAAGCGGACCGACAGGGCCCGCCGCGACACCGCGACCGCTTTCGCGAGGAATTCGGTCACGTCCGCGGGCCGTTGCGGCGACCGGCGGGACCGGAGAGGGGTCGACATCATTACAGACCGCTGCGCGGATTTGGCAAGGGTCAACGTGAATAGATGTCACGGGCCTGTCACGGCGCGCGCGGGGCGCCACGCGACAGGCGTGTGCCTACTCCGCCGCTTCGAGCCGCGGCGTCACCCCGGCGAGCGCCGCGGGCTTCGGGCCGCCGGTCGCCCAGTCGAGCAGCTCGACCGTGTGGACGATTGGGATGCCGGTGCCCTTCCCGATCTGCGTGGCGCAGCCGATGTTGCCGGTGGCGATCACGTCGGGGCGCACGCGCTCGATGTTGGCGACCTTCCGGGCGCGCAGCTTCGCGGCGAGCTCCGGCTGCAGGATGTTGTAGGTCCCCGCCGAGCCGCAGCAGATATGGCCCTCGGGCACGTCCTTCACGGTGAAGCCCGCGCGCTTCAGCAGCGTCTTGGGCTCGAGGCGGATGCCCTGGCCGTGCTGCATCGAGCAGGCCGAGTGATAGGCCACGACGAGGTCGGTCTCGGCCACGGGGGCCAGGTCGAGCAGGGCGAGGTACTCGGTCACGTCCTTGGCCAGGCTCGAGACCCGCAGCGCCTTCTCGGCGTAGGCCGGGTCGTCGCGGAACATGAAGCCGTAATCCTTGATGGTCGTGCCGCAGCCCGAGGCCGTGACCAGGATCGCGTCGAGGCCCTGGGCGATCTCGGCGTCCCAGGCGTCGATCGCCTGCCTGGCATGGGCGTGGGCCGATTCCTCCTTGCCCATGTGGTGGGTCAGCGCCCCGCAGCAGCCCTCGTTCGCGTGCACCACCTCGATCCCGTGCCGGTTGAGCAGCCGGATCGCGGCGGCGTTGAAGTCCGGCCGCAGGACGCTCTGGGCGCAGCCGCGGAGGAGGGCGACGCGCCGGGCGGGCGTCCCGGCCGCCTGACCGCCCGCCGGCGGGAACCGGCCGGGCCGGTTCGTCGGCTCGCGGGGCGGCGCCCCGGCCGGCGCGAGGTCGAGCATGGCCGCGAGGCGGTTGCCGACCCGCGGCAGCCGGGCCACCAGCCCCCGGAACGGCGCGCCGAGCTTGGCGGCGGTGAGCGCGAGGCGGAAGCGGCCCGGATAGGGCAGGACCTGGGCGAGGAGCGCCCGCAGGAACCGGTCGCCGGCGGGGCGCGCGTAGGTCTCCTCGATATGGGCCCGGGCGTGGTCGACGAGGTGCATGTAGTGCACCCCCGACGGGCAGGTGGTCATGCAGGACAGGCACGAGAGGCAACGGTCGACGTGCTTGACCACCTCCTGCGAGGCCGGCTTGCCGCCCTCCAGCATGTCCTTGATCAGGTAGATCCGCCCGCGCGGGGAATCGAGCTCGTCGCCGAGCAGCAGGTAGGTCGGGCAGGTCGCCGTGCAGAAGCCGCAATGCACGCAGGTCCGCAGGATCTTCTCCGACGCCGCCATGGCGGGATCGGCGAGCTGGGCGGGGGCGAAGTTGGTCTGCACGGGTCGCGTCCTCGGCGCCACGGCTCCCCACGCTCGGGGAGGGGCGGGATCTGAAGCTTCAGAGTCCGGCGTACATCCGGCCGGGGTTGAGCACCCCGGCGGGGTCGTGCGCCGCCTTGATGCCGGCGGTGAGCCGCATCAGCGGCTCGGCCAGCGGCTCGAACACCGGCACGGCGGCGCGCACGGCGTCGGGGGCCCGCACCAGCGTGGCGTGGCCGCCCTGAGCCCGCACCGCCCGGCGCACCGTCGCGGCGCCGGCATCGCCCGCCGCGCCGGTGGCGAGCCAGGTCAGGCCGCCGCCCCAGTCGAAGAACCAGCGCGCGTCGCGCTCGGCCGCGACCGCCGCCGCCAGGGCCGGCCCGCGGGTCGGCGCGGTGGAGATCCGCCACAGGGCGGCCTCCCGCGGCTCGGCGAGCGGCGCCGCGTCGCGCACCGTCCGCCACAGGGCGGCGCCGGCCTCGCCGTCGATGATCTCGGGCTGGCCGTAGCGCTTCAGCAGGCGCCGCAGCTCGCCCGTGCGGTAGTCGATGGAGTCGGAGAAACCCTCGAGGCGCATCAGGGTCCGCGCCTCCGGGGCGCCGATCCCGGCCGGGAGGTGCGCGGCGCCCGTGAGCTCGAAGGGCGAGCCCAGCGCCTCCGACAGGGCGGTCACCGCCCGCGTGTCGTCCAGGCCGGAGAAGACCAGGGTCGCCACCCGCTCGCAGGCGGGCAGCACCTTGAAGGTGACCTCGGTGAGCAGGCCCAGCGTGCCGTGGGCGCCGGCCATCAGCTTCACGAGGTCGAGGCCGGTGACGTTCTTCATCACCCGGCCGCCCGACTTGATCGCCTCGCCGCGCCCGTTGACGAAGCGCACGCCGATCAGGCTGTCCCGGGCGGCGCCGGCATTGATCCGCCGGGGGCCGGCATTGTTGATCGCTGCCACGGCCCCGAGGGTCGGCTCGCCGGCGGTGCCGTACAGGCCGCGCAGGTCCATCGGCTCGAAGGGCAGCATCTGGCCGCGGGAGGCGAGCAGCGCCTCGACCTCGGCGAGCGGCGTCCCGGCCCGGGCCGCCACCACCATCTCGGCGGGCTCGTAGAGCGTGACGCCGATGAGCGCCTGCGCGGAGAGCGTCGCGCTGTCCTGCGCGGGCCGGCCGAGCCCCGCGGCGGTGCCGCCGCCGGCGAGGCGCAGGCCCTCGCCGCGCCCGGCGGCCGCCCGCACGATCTCCCCGGCCTCCGCCTCGGTGCCGGGCTCGTAGACGCCCATCGTTCCCGTCCCGGTCCTGTTTGTATCCATTCCAGGACGGGTGTCGCCGGATCCGGCGGCGGATTCAAGCGCAGGCGGAGTCGCGGGGTTTCAGCGGCGGGATTTCCACTGCGGCGGCGCCGCGCGACCCTACCCCGCCGCCACGGGCGGCGCCGGGCGCAGGCGCGCCAGGACCTGGCGGCGCAGGCCCGCGATGTCGAAGATCCAGACCAGGGCGCCGTAGAGAACCATCCCGGACGGGACCAGCACGGCCAGGGCGGTGGCGGGCGGCAGCTGCCGGAAGGGGGCGAGGGCGAGCCCCATCGCCGCGCAGGCGAGCGCGGCGACGCCGATCTCGCCCCAGGGCAGCGCGATGCGCCCCGGGCCGGTGAGGGCGCGCCAGCCGAGCCACGTTCCGGCGGCGGCGAGGCCCGCGGTCTGCGCCACCGCGACGCCGAGCCCGCCCATCCGGTCCGGGAGGACCAGCAGGCCGGCGCCGTTCACCGCGAGGCCGACCAGGGCGGCGGCGACCACCGGCAGGGTCTTGCGGCGGATCTGGAAGACCGGGTTGAGGGCGTAGAACATCATCGCGAGGCAGAACAGGCCCGGCATCAGCACGGTGCTGTAGGTCTCGAACGGTCCGCGATAGGCGTCCGGCACCACCAGGCCCTGGAGGGCCGGCAGCACCGCCCAGAAGCCGACCGCGCAGGGCGCCAGCAGGGCGAACACGGTGCCGGCATTGGCGGCGACCTGCGCCTCTGCGGCGGCGCGGCCGCTCTGCTCCTCGGCCTGCACGGCGAACTGGAACAGCAGCAGGTCGAGGGCGGTGCCCAGCGTCATCAGCGAGCGCGAGGTGACGTCGGCCGCCAGGGCGAAGTAGCCGGCCTCGGCGAAGCCGGCATGGCCCGCGATGGCGCCGCGATTGACGAAGGCGAGGCACTGGTAGGCGGTGTTGGCGGCGATCAGCGGCAGGCCGTAGCGCGCGAAGACCCGCCAGGTCGTCGACAGGCGCGGCCGCTCGAGGGGCGTGCGCGGGTCGCGCAGGGGGTGGCGCAGCACCGCCACCGCGAGGAGCTGGCTGAGCCCCGCCGCCGCCAGCACCCAGGCCGGCTGGGGCAGCCACCACGCCGCCGCGGCCATCATGGCGAAGGACAGGACGTTCTTCACCGCCACGAGGCCGAGATAGAGCTTGCCGTCGAACCGCGCCCGGGCGAGGGCCGCGTGGTAGTCGAACACGCCGATGCCCAGGGCCGCGAGGCCGGTGCCGCACAGGACCGCCTCGCGCCCGTCGGCGCCGCCGGCGAAGCCGAAGGCCCCGCACAGGGCCGCGGCGGCCAGGAGCAGCGCGCCGATGCGCAGGTAGGCCCGGTCGAGCCCGTGGCGGATCCACGGCTCGTCGACGCGCACGCGCCCCGAGTAGAACCGCGTCGCCGACAGGCGCAGCCACTCGAACAGCACCGTGTTCAGCACGATGGCGCCGGTGGTCGCGAGGGCGAACCGGCCGAAATCCGCCGGCCCCAGCAGCTTGGCGATCAGCAGGCCGAGGACGAAGTTGAGCCCCGCATTAATGACGAAGGCGACGATCACGGCCATGGACGGCGACTCATGCGCGGCGGGATTGCCCCAGCCCGTTGCGTACGCTGTAGCGCGCGAGCCGTAAGACTCCCCTAAACGGGCGAGATCGGGGCGGAGACCCGCGCGGCTCCCGGCACCGTCCGGTCACGCGGCCCGGACGGTGTCGAGGAAGCGCGCGACCTCGGCCGCGAGCGTCTCGGACTGGCGCGACAGCGCGGACGCCGCCGCGAGCACCGCGTTGGCCGCCCGGCCGGTCTCCTCGGCGGCCCCGGCGACGCCGAGGATCGTGCGGGTCACCGCGCCGGTGCCGACGGCCGCCTCCCCGATGTTGCGGACGATCTCCCGGGTGGCGGATCCCTGCTCCTCCACCGCCGCCGCGATCGCGCTCGCCACGCCGCTGATCTCCTGGATCCGCCCCGTGATCGCGCCGATCGCCGCGACGGCCCCGCCGGTCACGCCCTGGATGCCGGCGATCTGGCCCGCGATCTCCTCGGTCGCCCGGGCGGTCTGCGCGGCCAGGGCCTTCACCTCGCCGGCGACGACCGCGAAGCCATGACCCGCCTCGCCGGCCCGGGCGGCCTCGATCGTGGCGTTCAGCGCCAGCAAGTTGGTCTGCCCGGCGATCGCCGCGATCAGCCCGATCACGTCGCCGATCCGCGCGACCGCGTCGCTCAGGTCCCGGACCATCGCGCCGGTCTGCCCCGCTTCCGCGACGGCCCCCTGGGCGAGCCGGGTCGATCCCTCGACCTGCCGGCCGATCTCCTCCACGGAGGCGCCGAGCTCCTCGGCCGCAGCCGCCACGGTGCCGACGTTGGTGGCGGCCTCCTCGGCGGCGGCCGCCACGGTACTGGACTGGCTGGCGGTCTCGGTCGCGGTGGCCGTCATGGTCTGGGCCGTGCCCTGGAGCGCGGTGGCCGCGTCCGAGACCTGGGCGATGACGCCGCCGACCGTCCGCTCGAAGCGCTCGGCCATCGCCCGCAGGTCGGACCGGCGCCGTGCCTCCGCCGCCTGACGCGCCTCGGCGGCCTCGGATTCGAGCTGGCGGCCGCGGATGAGGTTGTCCTTGAACACCTGGACGGCCCGCGCCATGGCGCCGATCTCGTTGCGGTAGGTGCGCGCCGGGACCGTGACGGAGGTGTCCCCGTCGGCCAGCGCCCCCATCGTGGCGGTCAGCACCCGGAGCGGGCGCAGCACGCCGCCGAACAGGGTCCACAGGCCGAGGGCCACCAGCAGGATCACCGCCAGCAGCGCCGCCCCGCTGCGCGCGACGTCGCCCCGCGCGTCCTCGGCGAGGGCCTCGGCGCGCGCCACCATCGCGTCGAGGGCCGCGTCGCAGAGGGCGACGAGGGAGCGCTGGTTCGCGGTGTTGCGGTCGCGCAGCTCCGCGAAGGTGTGGCGCGGGGGCGCGTGCGTGCTGAGCGCGTCGAAGACCGCCCGCGCGATGGCCTCGGTGTCGCCCTCGAAATTGGCGGCCTTCGCCCGTTCGTACGCGGCCCGCACCGTCTCCGAGACGTCGACCGCGGCCTCGGTGGTGCGGCGCCACGCGGACAGAAGCTCGGTCCGCTCCGCCGCCGCCGCGACCGTCTCGGGCAGGGACCACGCCGCGCCGGCGACCAGCGAGGCCTGTACCCGGACCGCAACGTTGCCGCTGGCGACGCGCGTCTCCCAGGCCGCCTGCTTGAGGGCGAGATAGCGCTGCAGCACCGGATCGGACCGGGGAATGGCCGCGTCGACCGCCTTCAGCGTGGCCGTCAGCGCCTCGAGCAGGTCCTGGAAGGCGGCCATCGCGGCGTCCCGCAGCGCCGGGTCACGCCGGGCCAGCGGCAGCCCGAGGGCCGCGTCGATGCGGGGACGCAGGTCCGCCATCGCCGCCTGCGCGGTGCTCAGGCGCTCGAGCGTCGCGCTGACCGCCGGCTCTGCCAGATCGCCCAGGCTGCGCCGGGACCGGCCGTAATGCTCGGTCAGCGCCTGCCGGCTCCCCGCGATGGTCGACAGGGTCTTCGCGTCCGCCGGCGCCTCACCCCCGAGGGCGAGCGTCGATCCGCGCTCGAGCCGCAGCGGCAGGATCGTCCGGAGGAGGCCCTGGCTCGCCTGCGTCAGGGTCAGGGCTCTCGCGGCGCCCGCCGCCCGCGCCCGCGCGTCGACGAGTGTCCGCACCGCGTTGCCCAGCGCCATGCAGGCCATGATGACGATCACCAGGCACAGCAAAGTCCGGATCGAGAAGCGTCCCAGCCAGCGAGTCATCGGTGAGATCTCATGTCCCGCGATGCTCTGTCTTAGAACGTAGAGTTTTGTCAGGCAATCGACCGAAATTCTTCGACAGAAATACGGATTTATAGGTCTATGATCGACCGAATTGTGAAGTAATATGAGACAAATACCGGAATTGGCGAGGATTGTCGGGAATTGGACCGCATTCTCGGGTGACGATATCGGCGCGGTCGCCGGCCGCGCGGCGGGCTTGTGCCGGTCCGTGGCGCGGCGGGAGGGACTAGGTATCCTGCGGGCGCACTCCCGAAGAGCCGCAGGTTCAGCGCTGTCGGCCTGCCGGTGCCCCCGCGATGACGGAGTGTGGCGCGAGGACGCGCCTGGCCGGATCTCGCTATCGCCGGGACGGTGTGCGGGCCAGCCGGCGGCTGGGCGGTGGTCCGCGCGGCAGTCCGCGCGGCGCCTACAGCGCGCGCTCGTAGCGCCACGCCTCCATCCCGTCCTCGTAATAGTCCGGCCGCACGGCGAAGCGGGTGTAGCCCCGGCGCTCGTAGAGGCGGATGCCGGCGCCGTTGTCGGCGCGCACCTCCAGCCGGAGCCGGTCGCAGCCCTCGGCGCGGGCGCGGGCCTCCGCGGCGTCGAGGAGACGGCCGCCGAGGCCGAGGCCGCCGCGATTCGGCGCCACCGCGATCGAGGCCAGCCGGGCGATCCGGCTGCCGCGCCGCCGCTCCAGCACCGCGGCGCCGACGAGCACCGGAACGGGATCCCGGTCCGGCGGGTCGATCAGGGCCGCCAGCACGTCCATGGAGGGCGAGCGGATCGCGTGGCGGATCGCCCGGCGCTCGGCCCGGTCGGTGGCGAAGGCGGCGTGCTCCAGGGCGACGAGGGCGTCGAGATCGGCGAGCGTGGCGGTGCGAATCGTCGGCTCGGGGAGCCCGTCGCCGACCGGGCTGCGCAAGGGGGCGCTCATGACCGGGCGCTCACAGGAAGGCGCTCACGCCCGCGCCGTCGCGGTGAATCTGGTCGGCCCGGCCATCGCTCGCTCGCCTGAGTACTCTGCCCCGTCCGGTCAGATGCCCGCTTCCGCCCCGCTTGGGAAGCCCGCACGGCCCCGTCGACGCGGTCGGGACGCGTCGTCGATGCGTCGTTTTTGCAACGGAGCGCGCGGGGTGTGGATTGCGGGCGGAAAAGCGGGCGTTCCGGGGCGGTTTCCCCTTGTCGCGCGGGTCCCGTCTCCGTATATGCGCCGTGCCCAATTTCGCACGTGCCTGTGGCCGCGTGTCGGTTGGTGGGCATCCGGTCAACTGCCGGACAGCCGCCAGGGGTCTTAAAGGATCGATGGTCGCAAGGGTGGATCCCTACGGCCGGCATCCAGGTGGCAACACCGGACCCCGACAACAACCGGCAGCCGGAGGCGAAACCGGCGAACCCCGCTCTCCACGGGGGACGCAGCTTAAAGCAACGACGAACGGGCTTTTTTGGTCTCGTCGGCCCTCCACAGGCCGGCACCGAAGAGGCTTGTTTCTCTTTGCCCGGCGTGCGGTGGGGGTCCTCCCTTCCAATCCACGGCAGCTTCCGGGTGCTCTGCGCCCGCTCCGACGCACGCGTCTCCAAAGCGCGTGGGTCCGCGCGACGCATCGCCCCCTGACGCCGGCGGCCCGTTCGGGCCGTCATCTTCGACAGCGCGCCCCGCGTAGGGCGCTCGCGAACCCGTGCCGGGAGACGACCATGACCGACCGCATCCGTGACTACCTGCGCGTGCGCCGCGACCTCGGTCAGGACGAGGGCCCCGTGATGGTCCTCGACCTCGACGTCGTGCGCGACAACTACACCGCCTTCGCGCGCTCCCTGCCGGACACCCGCGTGTTCTACGCCGTGAAGGCGAACCCGGCCCCCGAGGTGCTGCGCCTGCTCGCCGAGATGGGCTCCTGCTTCGACACCGCCTCCGTCGCCGAGATGGAGATGGTGCTGGCCGCCGGCGCCACCGCCGACCGGATCTCCTTCGGCAACACCATCAAGAAGGAGCGCTGCATCGGCCGCGCCCTCAAGCTCGGCATCCGCCTGTTCGCGGTCGATTGCCAGGCCGAGGTCGAGAAGATCGCCCGGGCCACCGACGCGCTGGGCGTGCCGGCGGGCGAGGTGCGGGTGTTCTGCCGCATCCTGTGCGACGGCGCGGGCGCCGACTGGCCGCTCTCCCGCAAGTTCGGCTGCGTGCCCGAGATGGCCGCGGACGTGCTGGAGCACGCCCACCGCCAGGGGCTCGAGGCCTACGGCATCTCGTTCCACGTCGGCTCGCAGCAGGGCAACACCGAGGCCTGGGACGGGGCGCTCGGCTCCGCGGCGGCGATCTTCCGCGAGTGCGCGGAGCGCGGCATCGGCTTGTCGATGGTCAATCTCGGCGGCGGCTTCCCGACCAAGTACCTCAAGGCGGTGCCGGGCGTGGAGAGCTACGGCGAGGCGATCTTCCGGGGCCTGACCAAGCATTTCGGCAACCAGATCCCCGAGACGATCATCGAGCCGGGCCGCGGCATGGTCGGCAATGCCGGCCTGATCGAGGCCGAGGTCGTGCTCGTGTCGAAGAAGTCCGCCGAGGCCGACGAGGTCCGATGGGTCTACCTCGACATCGGCAAGTTCGGGGGGCTCGCCGAGACCATGGACGAGGCGATCCGCTACCCGATCCGCACTGCGCGGGACGGGGAGGCGACCGAGCCCTGCGTCATCGCCGGCCCGACCTGCGACTCGGTGGACGTGCTCTACGAGCGGCAGCTCTACCCGCTGCCGGTCTCGCTCTCGATCGGCGACAAGGTGCTGATCGAGGGGGCGGGCGCCTACACCACGACCTACGCGGCGGTGGCCTTCAACGGCTTCCCGCCCCTTCAGCAGATCGTCATCTGATCCTTCCCAGGATCAGGACGGGTTCCGGCTCAGGGACGCAGGCTCCTCCGTGCTCGCGAGCGGAGCGACGCGATCCAGGGACGCGCGACGCCTTCCGACGTTTCGCTGCCCTGGGTCACGTCGCTTCGCTCGTGATGACGGGGAGGGCGACCCGGCCGGACGCTGACGTCCACCACCGCGTCGACCGAGGGCGTCCGGCCCTCGGTCACAGACAATCGCTTCTCCCGCTCGTCGGCCCGGGGAGGGCACAGCCATGATCGAGATCCGCGCGGAGCATCTCCACGACGTCCCGGCGCGCGAGCGCCTGCTCGACGCGTGCTTTCCCGGCAATCGACGCGCCAAGACCTCGGAGCGCCTGCGCGAGGGCCGCCTGCCGGCCCGCGGCCTCGCCTTCGCGGCGACCCGGGCGGGACGGCTCGTCGGCACCCTGCGGCTGTGGCACGTCGAGGCCGGGCTCGCCCGCCCGGCGCTGCTGCTCGGCCCGCTCGCCGTCGATCCGGCAATCCAGGGCCAGGGGCTCGGCTCGGTGATGATGCAGGCGGCCCTCGGCCGGGCGGAATCCCTCGGACACGGCGCCGTGCTGCTGGTCGGCGACGCGCCCTACTACGCGCGCTTCGGCTTCGACCGGGCGCTCGCGGAGGGCCTGACCCTGCCGGGGCCGTTCGAGCGCGCGCGCTTCCTCGGTCTCGAGCTGCGCGCGGGCGCGCTGGCGGGCGCCGAGGGGATGGTCCGGGCGACCGGCGTGCCGGCGCCGGTGGGCGCGGTGGCCAACGAGGCGGGGGTGGCGCGACGACGCGCCGCCTGAACGGGGCTTCGGCGCTCCGCCGATCTGAGGCGACGAACCGTCTTCGCGAGCGGAGGAAGCAATCCAGGGTCGCGCCCCGCTCAATGACGTGGCGCTGCCCTGGCTCGCTTCGCTGCGCCCGCGATGACGGCGTGCGGAGCCGGTATGCTCCGTGGGGCGGCCGCATCGACCGCCTTGGCCAGCCCCATGCATTGCGCACGCCGCCCGCGATCCCGCATAGACGGTCCGCCGGCCTCCCGGAGAAGGTTGCTCGACCGATGCAGATCGCCACGCCCTACCTGATGTTCCTGGGCGACGTGCCCGACACGTTGGCGGCCAAGACCGCCTACGGGATCAAGGACTGGCGCCCCGAATGGTGCGTCGGCCAGATGCGCCTGCCGGGCTGCGCCGCCGATCTCGGCATCCCCGACATGACCCTGCCCGAGGCCCTGGCGAAGGGCTGCCGGACCCTGGTGATCGGCGTCGTCAACGCCGGCGGCGTCCTGCCGGACCACTGGGTCAAGGAGATCGTCGCGGCGATCGAGGCCGGGCTCGACGTGGCGAGCGGCCTGCACGTGAAGCTCGGCGCGGTCCCGGCCATCGCGGAGGCCGCCGCCCGCCGCGGCCGCCAGCTCCACGACGTCCGCCACACCGACGAGCGCTTCCCCACCGGCAAGGGCACGAAGCGGACGGGGCGGCGCCTGCTCACCGTCGGCACCGACTGCTCGGTCGGCAAGAAGTACACCGTGCTGGCCCTGGAGCGCGGCATGCGCGAGCGCGGCCTCGACGCCGATTTCCGCGCCACGGGCCAGACCGGCGTGTTCATCTCCGGCCGGGGCGTCGCCATCGACGCCGTCGTGGCTGACTTCATCTCCGGCGCCGTCGAGACCATCGCGCCCGAGGCCGAACCGAACCACTGGGACCTGATCGAGGGTCAGGGCTCGCTCTACCACCCGTCCTTCGCGGGCGTGAGCCTCGGCCTGCTGCACGGCGCCCAGGCCGACGCCTTCGTGGTCTGCCACGAGCCGACCCGCACCAACATGCGCGGCGTGAAGCACCCGCTTCCGACCATCCGGCAGGTGATCGACCTCACCGTGCAGCTCGGCAGCCTGACCAATCCGGGGATCAAGCCGGTCGGCATCGCGGTGAACACCCAGGCGCTCGCCGAGGGCGAGGCCCGGGCGCTCCTCGACGCGCTCGGCTCCGAGCACGGCCTGCCCGCCACCGACCCGGTGCGCTTCGGCGTCGACGGGCTGGTCGACCGGATCGTCGCCGACTTCCCGGCGATCTGATACCGCTTCCCTGTGCCGGCTCTCACTCCGTCCCCGTGAGCCGAGCGAAGCGATCCAGCAGCGCCATGCCAACCGGCCGCTCGCTGCCCTGGGTCACTTCGCTCCGCCCGTGATGACGGAGCGGGCTGCATCGACCGCAGGCCTGAACCGGAGACCGTACGACATGGCCCGCCGCCTGACCCTCACCGTCGAGCGCTTCCCGATCGCCGGCGCCTTCACGATCTCCCGCGGCAGCCGCACCGAGATCGCCGTCGTAGTGGCGACGATCGCGGACGGCGACGCGGTCGGGCGCGGCGAGTGCGTGCCCTATCCGCGCTACGGGGAGAGCGTCGAGAGCGTCAGTGCCCTGATCGAGGGCCAGGCGGAGGCGATCGCGGCCGGGATCGGGCGGGACGCGCTCATGACCCGCATGAAGGCGGGCGCCGCGCGCAACGCCCTCGATTGCGCGCTGTTCGACCTCGAGGCGAAGCGGCAGGGCCGTCCCGCCTGGGAGATCGCGGGTCTCGCCGAGCCCCGGCCGGCCATCACTGCCTACACGCTGAGCCTCGGCACGCCGGAGAGCATGGCGGAGGCCGCCCGCAAGGCCGCCCACCGGCCGCTGCTCAAGGTCAAGCTCGGCGGGGACGGCGATCCGGAGCGCATCGCCGCGGTGCGGGCCGGCGCGCCGGAATCCCGGCTGATCGTCGACGCCAACGAGGCGTGGCGGCCCGAGAACGTGGAGGCCAACCTCGCGGCCTGCCTGCGGGCGGGCGTCGCGCTGATCGAGCAGCCGCTGCCGGCCGACGCCGACGCCCTGCTCGCCGAGATCCCCCACCCGGTGCCGGTCTGCGCCGACGAGAGCCTCCACGACCGCGCCGGCCTCGACGCGCTGGCCGGGCGCTACGACGCGATCAACATCAAGCTCGACAAGACCGGCGGCCTGACCGAGGCGGTGCTCCTCGCCCGCGAGGCGCGGGCCCGGGGGCTCTCGATCATGGTCGGCTGCATGCTCGGCACCTCGCTGGGCATGGCGCCGGCGGCCCTGCTCGCCAACGACGCGGAGTTCGTCGACCTCGACGGGCCGCTGCTGCTGGCCCGGGACCGCGACCCTCCGCTGCGCTACGAGGGCAGCCTGATGCACCCGCCGACGCCGGACCTCTGGGGCTAGGGCCCGCGGCGGGGCGGTCGTCGTCCGCGGTCCCGAGAGGGTCCCGCGCGATGTCCCGGAGGCGCCACCCTGTGGAGATCCCGGGTGCGAAGGATAGGGATCGCCCCGCCTGTCACCGGCGGGGCCTCACAAAGCGTTTGGGATTAGGTATACCAGAAGGCTTGCCTTCCGCTCGCCCGGCTGCCATCCATCGCACGTGCGCTTGGGGCCGTGGCGTGGACGCGCTGTTCCCAGCAGCCAGACAACACACAGCAAGTCTCAATGCTGGGGAGGACCGACGTGGCCAAGAACATCCTGATCCTGGGGGCCTCCTACGGCTCGCTCCTGGGCACCAAGCTCCTGATGGCCGGTCACAACGTGACCCTGGTGTGCCGGCGGAAGACCGCGGACCTGATCAACCGCGAGGGGACCGAGGTCCGCATCAAGCTGCGCGACGAGAAGGAGCACCGCGCGATTCACTCGCGCGACCTGCCCGGCAAGGTCGACGCGATGCCGCCGGAGGACGTCGACGTGTCGCGCTACGACCTCGTCGGCCTCGCCATGCAGGAGCCGCAGTACAACAACCACACGATCCGCGTCCTCATGATCAAGATCGCGGCGGCGAAGCTGCCGTGCCTGTCGATCATGAACATGCCGCCGCTGCCCTACCTCAAGCGGATCCCGGCGCTCGCCGCCATGGACCTCGAGGACGCCTACACCAATGCCGGCGTGTGGGACCGGTTCGAGCCGGGTCTGGTGTCGCTCTGCTCCCCCGATCCGCAGGCCTTCCGGCCGCCGGAGGAGGAGGCGAACGTCCTCCACGTCGGCCTGCCGACGAACTTCAAGGCCGCGACCTTCGCGGACGAGGCCCATAACCGGCTGCTCCGGGAGCTGGAGGCCGACATCGACGCCGTGCGCCTCGACGGGCACGACGTGCCGGTGAAGCTCAAGGTGTTCGACTCGCTGTTCGTGCCGCTGGCCAAGTGGTCGATGCTGCTCACCGGCAATTACCGCTGCATCACCCCGGGCGAGCCGCAATCCATCCACGACGCCGTCCACGGCGACCTGGCGCGCTCGCGGGCGATCTACGACCACGTCGACGGTATCGCCCGGAAGCTCGGCGCCGACCCGGCCGATCAGGTGCCGTTCGAGAAGTACGCCAAGGCCGCCGAGAGCCTGCTGAAGCCGTCCTCGGCGGCGCGGGCCGTGGCGAACGGCGCGCCCTACATCGAGCGGGTCGACCTGCTGGTGAAGCTCATCTCGCACCAGCTCGGCGAGCCGAACGCCGAGATCGACCGCACCGTCGAGACCGTCGACCGCAAGCTCGACGAGCGCATCATCGAGGGCTGACGGGCGTTGCCTTCGCTTCGCTCCGTCATCACGAGCGGAGCGAAGTGACCCGGGGCGGCGCGCCATCGGTCGGCGTGGCGCCGCTGGAATGCGTCGCTACGCTCGCAAAGACGGTGGCGAGGTCTCCAACCGGAAACGGTATCACTCCGCCAGATCCAGAAAATGCCGCCCCTGGCGGTCGTCGATCTCGACGATCCAGAGATCGGAATCGAACCGGATCTCCTTGGTCAGGCGCTCCTCCACGTCGAGCGGGCTGCCGCCGGTGACGATCGCGGCGAAGCGGCGGTCGCCGCTCTCCTCGGCCTCGAACAGCGCTTGCGGCGCCGGTCCGTAGAGGTCGGCGCTGCCGTCGAGCCGATCGACCTTCACGAAGATCGCGCCCGCCTCCGCGGATCCGCGCCGGCGCAGCACCGCCGGGATGCCCGCGACGTCCAGACGCCGCAGATGGGCCGAGACCCAGAAATCGGAGCGCAGGCGCATGCGTCTGTAGCCCTGTGAATCGCGCGGCCCGCGCCGCGGGCGGGCGATCCGGCGCGGCGGTCGGCCCCTGAAACCCGGCCGGTTGTGAGCGGCGCAAACCCCGCCATGCGCGAAAGCGCCGGCACGGGCAAGCGCGGATGCGCGACGCCGAACGTCTAGAGCAAACGGCTCAGCGCGGCGAATAATCCGTCAAAAAATCCAGTATTTCTCGGGATTAAAAAAGAACTGAACGATGTGCGTCAGCGCACATCTATAGTATTTTCTGCTGCCTAACTGAGCAAAGGGCGCCCGAATTCGCATGCCACGATGATTTGAGGAGCAATCCGATGCGGAGAACGACCTCGCTCGCGACGCTGATCGTCGCCTGCCTGTGCTTTGCTGTGCCGTCGGCCCACGCCCGTCCGGAGACGCTCATGGATTTACTGGGCCACCGCGACTCCGCGTCCTGCCCGCGCTACCAGCGGACGCCGAGCGATGCCTGCAACATCGTCGTGCACCGGCCCGGCGGTAATCCCACGCAGGACATGACCGGATCGATCGGCCACGCGAAGTCCTGGCAGGCCAATGGCGGCCCGCGCTGCAAGACGATCTGCCGGTTCACCGGCACGCAGTACTGAGGGACGCGCTCCAACGACGACCGGCACCCGAACCGCTTCCGCGGAGCGGGCGCCGCTTCCGTCCCGCTAGCCGTGACCCGCCCGCGCCATCAGCTCGCGCAGGGTCCGGCCCGTCGCCTCTCCGGTCACCGGCAGCTTGGCGCCGCGCTCGAACTTCTCGATCGCCGCGCGGGTGCCGGGGCCCATCGCGCCGTCGGGCTTCACCGCGTATCCGAGCTTCGAGAGCGCCTTCTGGGCGCGCAGCACCGGATCGCCGTCCTTCTCGGACTTGGCCGCCTTGGCGTCCGTCTCCTTCGCGGCCGGCTTGGCGGCCGGCCGAACCGGCGACGCCTTCGGGGTGACCGAGGCGGTGGTCTCCTCGGACCGGATCAGCTCGCCGATCGCGTCCCGGGCCGCCGGCTTGGCGGGGACCGGCGCGGCGGCGCGGTCGGCCTCGATGACCCGCACCGGATCCCGCGCGGGTTCCCGGAGGGCCTCCCTGGCGGCCGGCGCCGCCTCGTGGGGGGCGGGCGCCTTCTGGGCGAGCTTCGGCAGGATCGGCGCCGGGTGGCGCCCGGTCTGGTAGCCGAGGGCGTTGACGCAGACGAAGCCCGCCGCGCCGAGGGCGACGAGGCTGCCGAGAACGGCGCCCGGGCTGGTCCGGCAGGTGGCGCCCGTCGCCTTCAGCGCGCCGACGAGGACGGCGCGCCAGTCGCCCTGGACCGCGGCGCGGCGCGGCGCGGCGCGGCGCGCGCGGCCGGGTTCGCCCGGTACGGTGATCTCGCGGTAGCCTGACATCATGTCTCCTTCCGGGGATCTTCGGGTCAGCCGGTGCGGCGCAAGACCGGGTCGGCCGGGGCCGCGGCGAGGCCCGGCTCCGCGTCGAACAGGCCGAGCGGCAGGCGCACCACGCGGCGGGGCGCCGGGGCGCCGCGCACGGCCGTGCGGATCGGGGCCGGGCCGTGGGTGGCCGCGGGGGCCTGGCAGAGGAGGGGCAGGGTGACGGTCACCACCGTCCCGGCCTGGGGCGCGCTCTCGATCAGCAGGGAGCCGCCGTGGAGGCCGACGAGGCCCTGGACCACCGACAGGCCGAGGCCGGTGCCCTCGTGCTGGCGCTTGTAGCCGCCGCTCCCGGCCTGGAAGAACGGGGTGCCGAGCTTGGGCAGATCGTCCGCGCCGATGCCGACGCCCGTATCGGCCACGACGATGTCCAGGGTGCCGGCGCCGCGCCGCAGGGACAGGTCGATGCGGCCGCCCGCCGGGGTGAACTTCACGGCGTTCGAGATGAGGTTGATCAGCACCTGCCGGCAGGCGGCGGGATCGGCCGTGATCTCCACCGGTCCCGACGGGGCGGCGGTGACGACGACGCCGGCGGCGTCGGCCTTCAGGCGCATCATGTCGCAGCAGGCCCGGAGCAGGTCCGCGATGTCGAACGCCTCGGGGGCGCAGTCGAAGTTGCCGCTCTGGATCCGGCTCATGTCGAGCAGCGTGTTGACGACGCCGAGCAGGTGGTGGCCGGAGGCGCCGATGATGCCGGCATATTCCCGCGCCTGGACCGGTCCGAGGCTGACGGCGCCCTCGCCGGCGAGGACCTCGGAGAAGCCGATGATCGCGTTGAGCGGCGTGCGCAGCTCGTGGGTGACGTTGGCCAGGAACCGGCCCTTGATCGCGTCGGCCCGCTCGGCCTCGGCGCGGGCGCGCTCCAGCTCGACGGCGTGCCGGTGGTGCTCGGTCATGTCGCGGGTGACCGCCACGACCGCCGTGGCGGCGTCGTGCGCGCCGTGCTCGATCCGGTGGGCGCGCATCTCGGCGTAGATCAGGCTCGCGCCGTCGGCGCGGCCGGTCTCGGGCTCGACGTGCAGGCGCAGGGGCAGGGTCGCGGGCCGGCCGGTCGCGGCGACGTCGCTCACCGCCTTGAGGAAGGCCGGGCGGTCGGCGACGTGGACGCGCTCCAGCAGGCCGTGGCCGCGCAGGCGGGCCGGGTCGCTGCCCAGGAGCCGGACGGCCGAGACCGAGGCCTCCAGCACGCGGCCGTTGCGGTCGTGCCAGGTCACGAGGTCGTCGATCGCCGAGAGCAGCAGCCGGTCGCGGGCCTCGTTGTCGCGCAGCCGCTCGCGCCAGACGCCCTCGTTGCGCATGTGCTCCAGGGCCTGGGCGGCGACGTGGCCGATCGCCGTGATGGCGAAGGCCGGCAGGGCGATCGCGGCCGAGATATCCATGACCGGCAGGGAGCCGGCCCAGGCGCCGAGGGCCACCACGGTCAGGACGCCGAGGACCGCCATCGCGGCGGCCGCGATCGTCGCGCGGAGCGAGCCGGAGACCAGCGCCTCCAGGGGGATCGCCACGAGCCAGACCGCGGCGGGCGAGGTGACGCCGCCGGTGACGCCCGCCAGGGCGACGACGAGGCCGGTCAGGCCCGCCGACGAGACCGCGTGGGCGACCCAGAGGGAGCCGGTGCGGGTGAGGAGGACGGCGGCGAAGACCGGCAGCAGCAGGCTCGCGATCGCCAGGACCTCGAAGCCCGACGGCACCCCGCGCCACAGCAGGTAGGGCGGCAGCCCGGCCATCATCACGGCGCCGGTCGCCAGCCGCGACACCAGGAAGCGCTGGTGGCGCGCGCGGGCGGCCGGATTGTCGGCCACGGATTCGTGGACGAGGCCCGCGAGCCGGTCATCGATCAGCGACGTCAGGACGGTCTTGATGGTCAAGGTTGGCACGCGTCGCGCTGGCTGCGTTCCCGCATCCGTCGCGCCTCCGGTTCGACTTCGAACGACTACCGGACGGTCGCAGAGCCGGCTTAAACGAGTGTTGCGGGACTTGTCCGAATGGTCGGGATGCTTTCCGCGAGGTAACCAGCCGATCGCGAACAAGCTTCATTCACCATCGTGCGGGAAAGCTCGGGTCGGTAGAGGCCCGGTTCACGAAATCCGTCGAATGCTTCGCGCGATCTCGAGCGGAGAAACCGTTCCATGACCGTCCTGCTGCGCGCCGCGCTGGTGATCGGCGTGCTCTCCTACTTCGCCATGCTTCGCACCGGAGCGGACCCGGCCGCGGAGGCCCGCAGGCTCGCCGGGGCGGTCCCGAGCGCCCAGGCGGTCGTGCCGGCCGCCCTGGAGGCGGTCCCGCCCGAGACCCGGGAGCGGGCGGTCCGCGCCGTGCTGGCCCGCGGCCTGATGGCGGAGCTGAGCCGCCGCGCCGCGGAGGCGCCCTCGAACGACACCCTGCAGGAGACGGACCGGCAGCCCGCTTGGCGGGGCGCCGATCCGGAGAGCGATCCGCAGAACGATCCGAAAAGCGATCCCCGGACCGGCCCGCGCTGACGGCCGGCCGGTCAGCCCGGCTCCCCGCCGCTCGCCGTCCGGGCCCGCGCCGGCAGGGGCGGCCGCTGCGCGGCGACGCGCTCGGCGCCCTGGCGCAGCTTGGCCTCCGGGCCGTGTGCCGGCTGATGGGCCTCGCTCCGACCGCGCTCGGCGAGCGGCCGGTCGAGGATCGCGGCGATCAGGTCCCGCGAGGCCGGACGGCTCACGGTGCGGAACAGCCGGACGAGATCGGCGACGCGCTCGGCCGAGCGCGCCACCCCCTGGTTGAGGGTCAGGAAGATGTAGACCGCCTCCTCCTCGTGCAGGCCGGCGGCCCGCAGGCCGAGGGTCAGGAGGTCGTAGCGGGTGCCCGCATCGGCGACCACGGTCAGGAAATCGCGGGGCAGGCCGAGCCCGTCGGCCAGCGCCGCCATGAAGGCGGGAACGTCGCGGGCGGCGGACAGGCCGGTCAGGGTCTCGCCGAGGCCGCGGGGCGGCGGCGGGCAGGGGCGCAGGGCGGCGGTCGCCTCGACGGCCCGGCCGATCACCGTGCGGCGCATCAGGTCGGCGTGCAGGTACAGGGGCACGAGGTCGGCGGCCGAAACGTCGGGCCGGACCAGCAGCAGCCGGGCGAGGTCGGGGGCGGTGCGGCCGCGGTCCACGAGCCGCGACAGGGCCGCGCCCCGCAGGGTGTGGCCGAGATTGGCCGCCAGCGCGCGGTCGATCTCGGGGCGGCCCTCGCGGGAGAGCTCGTCCACCGCCTCCCGGCTCAGCCCGGCCCGGGCGGCGATGCGGGCGGCGATGTCCGACCCCTCGGCCAGAGCCGCCTCGATCAGGCGGTGGCTCAGGGTCGGGGCCAGCTCCACCACCGCGTCGCGGGCACCGCCGCCGCGCAGGGCGAGCGCCTCCAGCACCGCGGGCGGCGTCTCGGGGCAGGGGGCCAGCTTGCGGGCCACGACCCGGGCCGTCTCCTCGTCCACCGTCGGGATGAGGCCGCAGGCCAGGGACTCGAAGATCTCGATCTCGGTCCGGTCCCGGGCCGCGGCCCGGACGAACAGGTCCGTCTGAACCCGGAGGATCACCGGCTTGAGATCGAGATTCTCGATGCGTGACAGTTCGAGGAGCCCGGACAGGTCCGGCGGAGCATCGACGGAAGGGGGCATGGAGGATCGGTTACGCAAGACTGCAGTAAGGTCACGCTAACCGCATCGACGTGAATCGACCTTTAAACCGCCTCCGCGGCGACCGTGCCGTCCTGCGCCAGGATGGCACCGGCGCGGTCCCAACCCGGCCGGACCGTCAGCGCATCCGTCAGTGCGGCAGTCAGCGCGTCAGCCAGAGCACGAGGCCGAGCCCCACGGCGGCCGCGACGATGATGCCGGCGTAGAGCGGCAGGACCCAGGGCTGCCGCTGGTGCGGGTAACCCTTGGCCGCCCGCTCCGAGGGCGCCCGCTCGTTCTGCCGGGCGATCCGGACCTCCCGAGGCGTCGGCGGCGTCCCCCCGGCCTCCTCGCAGGTCCCGAGCGGGGCCGCGCCGATATCCATGTGCGGGGTCTTGTCGGCGGTGCGGCCGCTGTCGATGTCGCCCTTGAGCTGCGCGGCGGTCGGCGCCTCGGAATCCGGCGGCGGATCGCAGGGCAGGTTCGCGGGCGGCGGCGGGGTCTCGGATCGCAGCGTCATCGGGGGGCTCCACTCTCCGGGGGTAACGCCCGGTGAGCCCCGCCGGCTTCGGCCAGGATGTCGCGGATCTCAGCCGTCTCCGGTGCCCCGCTTCAGCAGCGGCCGCGCGAGCACGGTCCCTTCGTCGGCGAAGCCCGCGGCTGCGCAGAAGGCGCGCAGGGCGGCCTGGTCCGGCCCCGCGGCCAGGAGCAGCCGGTCGCAGCCCGCCTGCCGCGCCGCCCGGCCGGCCGCCTTCAGCAGGACCCGACCGATGCCCCGGCGGCGCGACTCGGCGGCGACCGCGAGGCCGGTGATCAGGCCGAAGGGCCGCGGCGCGTCCAGCGTCCGCACGGGGGCGACGGCGATGAGGCCGCTCGGCGGCCCCCATTCCACGGCGACGAGGGCGATGCCGCCGTCCCGCTGCAGGGCCTCGAGCCGGGCCGCGAGGTCCGCGGCGCCGACCGCGACCCCCGCCTCGCTGAGCAGCGCCGCGAGACCCGCGGCGTCCGGCCCCGCGGCGGCGCGGATCTCCAGCCCGTAGCGATTGCCCAAATCCCCCTCCCGATCGGCATGTCCGGCGCATGCATGTCCGGCGGTTCAACGCGTGGCGAGGCCTCTCGACACGGCGCGTCGCGCTCCTGAGGCTCAAACGCGGCGCCATCCCGCAGCTCGCGATCACCGCGGGATCGGCTCCGGCGCGCGCGGCGCCGTCGTGATGCGGCGCGCGCGGAACGCGCCGGGCCGTCCGCGCTTTGCTCTCCCGTCGGCGGATCGGGGAGCGCGCAGCATGGCGGGGCGGGTGACGGATCGAGCCTCCGAAGGGGAGGCCGGCCAGGCGCGGCCGGAGACAGCGCCGGCGCCCGAGGGGCCGGGCCCGCGGTCCGGCATGACCGAGGCAGAGGTCGGGCCGGAGATCGGGGCGGAGGCCGAGGCGGTCGAGCGGCACAAGGCCGAGACGGAGATCGCCGCGGGCGACGTGGCCGACGACCTCGCCGATTTCGCGTAACGGACCGGCGCGCGGGTCGCGCGCCGGCCGGTAACCACGAGCCCGGGCGTTGCCGGGCTCAGGCCGGGCTCAGGCCGTCTCCTTGGCCTTGCGGGTGCGGCTGGCGCGCTTCGGCTTCTCGGCCACTTCCGCGACGGGCTCGGGCTCGGGAGCCGGGGCGGCGGACTTGCGGCGCTGCTGGCCGAGGCCGAGGCTGCGGGCGAGTTCCGAGCGCTGAGCCGAGTAGCTCGCGGCCGTCGACGGATAGTCGCGCGGCAGCCCGAAGCGCTCGCGATACTGCTCGATCGTCAGGCCGTTGCGCGACAGGTGCCGCTTGAGCGTCTTGTACGGCTTGCCGTCGATGAACGAGATCAGGGCGTCCGGCGTCACCGACTTGCGGATCTGGGCCGGCGTCGGCTTGTCGGCCGCCTCGGTGACCGTCGCCGCGGGGGCGGACAGCTTCGTCAGCGCGGCGTGAACGCCGGCGAGCAGACCGGGCAATTCGCTGATCGGCACGGAATTGTTCGAGACATACGCCGAGACGATGTCGGACGCCTGCTCGATAAAGGTCTGCTGCTGCTCAGTGGCGTTGTCGTCCATCGATGATTCCCTCTATCCGACCGTCGTGAGACGGTTCTAACGTCTGTGCAGCAAAATCAAGTCGTCGTCGAGCATTTCCCTACACAATGCCCCCGCCATGAACACGCATATTATTCAAACCGTGGGTCGAGCTGAAATCGACCGTCGAGCAAACCGACACCCCGGAGCCGAAGTTGGACGAGACCGGGCGACGCGGACGGGCGCCGGTTATGCCTTCCGCCGCGATCTCGCCGCGGGCTTCCTCTGCGAAGATCCGTCTCCGGTCTGATGAGAGGCGCAGAACTTCACGCGGCGGCCCGCCGCGATGTCCCGTGAGCCTTCGGGACGGGACGAACGTTTCGGCCGGACTGTCACGTGATCTGCCGC
Source organism: Methylobacterium sp. yr668 (assembly GCF_900116245.1). Classification (NCBI taxonomy): domain Bacteria; kingdom Pseudomonadati; phylum Pseudomonadota; class Alphaproteobacteria; order Hyphomicrobiales; family Methylobacteriaceae; genus Methylobacterium; species Methylobacterium sp. yr668. Next base: position 68,831 of record NZ_FOZY01000029.1, read on the forward strand.
GGACCGGTCATGGCCTCGGAGGCGGCCGGGCGATAAGGATCCGGGCGGGGCAGGATCCGGGGCGATCGGCGTGGACCAGCAAGTGGACCGGCAAGGGGATCACCAAGGGGATCACCAAGTGGATCAGCAGGTGGATCAGCAAGTGGATCAGCGCTCGGAGACGGGCACCGTCTTCGGCGCCATCATCCCGTTCGTGGATCACTGCGGGATCGAGGCGCTCGACGTGCGCGCGGGCCGGACGCGGCTGCGCCTCGCCCTGCGGCCGGAGCACGCCAACAACCTCGGCATCGCCCATGGCGGCGCGCTCTGCACCCTGCTCGACGTCGCCCTGGGGACGGCGGCGCGGCTGCGGGCGGGGCGCCCCGTGGTGACCCTCGACATGCAGACCCGCTTCCTCGCCCCCGGCCGCGGCGTCCTGACCGCCGAGGGACGGGTCACCCGGGCGGGGCGGTCGGTGATCTTCTGCGAGGCCGAGATCCGCGACGAGGCCGGGGAGCTGGTGGCGACCGCCACGGGGCTGCTCAAGCCCGTCGGCGAGCGGCCGGCGCCCGCGTAGGGGCCGCGTAGGGGCCGCGTAGGGGCGTTGTCGCCGGTCGGGACACCGGCGCGGGAGCCCTGCGCGGGAGCCCTGCGCGCCCGTGCGGGGCCGCGACCGCATTGACGTGCGCCCGGCAGGGTGGAAAAGCCTGTGTCATGACGATGCCGGACGACGCGCGCGCAGCCCTGGCTGCGCCTCCCTCCGAGGCCGACGTGACGGCCATGAAGTCCGAGGCCGCGGCGTGGTTCGAGACGCTGCGCGACCGGATCGTCGCCGCTCTGGAGACCCTCGAGGCGGAGGCGGCGGGCCCGTTCCACCCCGACGCGCCCGAGGGCCCCGGGACGTTCGAGAAGACCCCGTGGAACCGGACCGACCATACCGGGCGGCCGGGCGGCGGCGGCGTCATGGCGATGCTGCGGGGCCGCGTCTTCGAGAAGGCCGGCGTGCACATCTCGACGGTGCACGGCGAGTTCGCGCCGGAATTCCGCGCCCAGATGCCCGGCGCCGCCGAGGATCCGCGCTTCTTCGCCACCGGCATCTCGCTGATCGCCCATCCGTGGAACCCGCACGTGCCGACGGTGCACATGAACACCCGGTTCGTCGCGACGACGCGGGCGTGGTTCGGGGGCGGGGCCGACCTGACGCCGGTGCTCGACCGGCGCCGCACGCAGGACGATCCGGACAGCCGCCACTTCCACGCCTGCCTGGCGCGGGCCTGCGCGGCGCACGGCATCGACCACGCCCGCTACAAGGCGTGGTGCGACGAGTATTTCCACCTCAAGCACCGGAACGAGCCGCGCGGCATCGGCGGGATCTTCTACGATTACCTCTGGAGCGGGACGCCGCAGGCCGACCTCGCCTACACCCGCGACGTGGGCCGGGCCTTCCTGGAGGCCTACCCGAAGATCGTGCGCGACAATCTCGGCACGCCCTGGACCGAGGCGGACCGCCACGAGCAGCAGGTGCGGCGGGGCCGCTACGTGGAGTTCAACCTGCTCTACGACCGGGGCACGATCTTCGGCCTGAAGACGGGCGGCAACGTCGCCTCCATCCTCTCCTCGATGCCGCCGACCGTGCGCTGGCCGTGAGTGCGGGTCTGCCGGCCGCCTACGCGCCGCAGCAGGACGCGGCGCTGAAGGCGATCGCCGCGTGGCGGCGGGACGGGGGATCGCAGGTGTTCCGGCTGTTCGGCTATGCCGGCACCGGCAAGACGACGCTCGCCCGCCGGATCGCCGAGGATGTCGACGGCACGGTGGTCTACGGGGCCTTCACCGGCAAGGCGGCCTCGGTGATGCGCCAGAAGGGCTGCTACGACGCCGCCACGATCCACTCGCTGATCTACCGCACCAAGGAGGCGGAGGAGGGCGGGCCGACCTTCACGCTGAACCGCTCGGGCCCGGCCGCCAAGGCGGACCTGATCATCATCGACGAGTGCTCGATGGTCGATTCCGACCTCGGCAACGATCTCCTGTCCTTCGAGCGGCCGGTCCTCGTCCTGGGCGACCCGGCGCAGCTGCCGCCGGTGCGCGGCGGCGGCTTCTTCACCGAGGCCGAGCCCGACGTGATGCTCACCGAGGTGCACCGGCAGGCCAAGGACGACCCGATCGTCCGCATGGCCATGACCGTGCGCGAGGGCGGCCGGCTGGAGCTCGGCAGCTACGGGCAGAGCCGGATCGTGTCGCGCCGCGCCCTGGATCCGGCCGAGGTGCTCGAGTGCGATCAGGTGCTGGTCGGCTTGAACAAGACCCGCCGCCTCTACAATGCACGGCTGCGGGAGCTGGCCGGCCACACGGACCCGATGCCGGCGATCGGCGAGAAGCTGGTCTGCCTGCGCAACGACCGGGTGAAGGGCCTGCTCAACGGCTCAACCTGGACCGTGCAGGCCCTGCGCGCGCCGCCGCGTCCGGACCTGATCCGCCTCGACGTGGTGCCGGAGGACGACCCGGCGCTCCGCCGAAAGCCCACCGACATCAAGGTGCTGCGCGCGATGATCTCCGGCACGGACGAGGAGATCCCGCTGTTCCTGCGGCGCGAGACGGACGAGTTCACCTACGGCTACGCGCTGACGGTGCACAAGGCTCAAGGGTCGCAGTGGGATCGGGTCACGCTGTTCGACGAATCCTACGCGTTCCGCGAGCACCGGGCGCGCTGGCTCTACACCGGCCTGACCCGCGCGGCGCAGGCGATCACCGTGGTGGTCTGATCCGGCGCCGCGCGACGTCTCGCTTGTGAAGCGGGACCACGCGTGCTACGCACCGCCCGTCTCATCGAGGCACCTTGCGGAGAGGTGGCAGAGCGGTTGAATGCACCGCACTCGAAATGCGGCATGCCTGCAAGGGCATCGGGGGTTCGAATCCCCCCCTCTCCGCCACGTACTTGAATTTAATCGTTGATTTAACTGAGTCTTCTGACGGGGTTGCAGTAGCCGGCCCACGTTGCGCCCCACATTTCGAAACGGCTTGTACCGGATGTAGATGGACGATGTGCCCACGCGCGCGAGGGCGAACTCGTTGCTCGCTATCATCACCAAGGCCGATTTCTTCGAGAGTCATTCTGATAGCGCAGCCGGGTGAGGACCCATGCGACAGCGGTCATGCTCGCTGCCGGACACATGACTATAGAGATTGGGAGTTCAGATCCGCCCACCGACAGTCAGCGTGAGAGGGCGAGTCGCATCCCCGATGACCGGCTCGATCTTGCCCCAGAAGAACGCCGAGTACTGCTCCGCGCGATCGGCCGGGCCGGCGTAGCCAAGTTGGTCAGAGGCCGACCTCGGCGAGTTTTGGCTCGCGACTGCCGATGGTACGCTGATAGGCGAGCGCGAGATGCTCGCCGAGCGCGTCAGCCAGTATCTTCTCACATCGAGTATGGGTGGTGTCTCGTGACCTGACCGGCTGGCTTTGGACCGGGCTGATTGAGAGGATCAGACAGGACCGAAGGCGTCCGGCATGCGGCGAGGTCAGAAGACGAGCGGGGAGCAGGTCGTGCTGAAGCTGCGCCAGATCGAGGTGCAGACGGCACAAGGCAAAAGCTTGGCGCTGGCGTGCGAGGAGGCGGAGATCTCTGAGCAGAGCGACTCACGCTGGCGCAAGGAGTACGGCGGCCTCCAAGTCGACCAGGCCAGGAAAATGAAGCAGTTGGAGCGCGAGAACGCTCGGTTACGGCGGCTCGTGGCGGACCTGTCTTTGGAAAAGCAGGTACTGGCGGACGTCGCCTCGGTAAACTTGTAGCCCCCGAGCGGCTCCGGCAGGCGGTCGATGGCATCCGGGAGAAGTACGGCCTCTTCCGAACGTCACGCCTGCCGGATCGTCGGCCAGCACCGGGGCACGCAGCGCTACGTGTCCACGCTACGTGCCCACACTGCTGGCCGACGCGGATGCGCTGACCCGCGCCATCATGGCCCTGGCATCCGAGTACGGCGCGACAGATACCGCCGTGTCATCGCGCTGCTGCAGGCAGACGGCTGGCCGGTGGGCAAGGATCGGGTTCATCCTTCGAGAACCTCAGGACGAGAGCATCTGGCGTCGCGAGGGGCTGAAGGTCCTCCAGGAGCACCGGCCGCGCAGCCGTCTCTGGCTGACCGACGGCTCATGCGTGCGACTGCGGCCGCTCTGCCGCAGCCATGTGGGGAGCTTCGACTTCGTGCAGGCGCAGACACATGACGGGCGCAGCTTGCGCGTCCTGACGCTGATCGACGAGCACAGTCGGACATGCCTGGCGCTGAAGGTGGCCCGACGCATCAACAGCGTAGGTGTGATCGAGACGCTGGCCGATGCGATGTGCCTGCACGGCCTCCTGGAGCACATCCGCTGCGATAACGGCCCCGAGATGATCTCGAAGGCGCTGCGCCAGTGGGTCGCCAGGACGGGGCCACAGATTCAGTACATCGCACCCGGCTCGCCGTGGGAGAACGTGTACTGTGAGAGCTTCAACGGTAGGCTGCGCGACGAGTGCCTACACCAAGAGATCTTCTACTCGCTGAAGGAGGCGCAGATCGTGATTGGTCGATGGCAATCTACCTACAGCCGCGTCCGACCGCATTCGTCGATTGGCTATCGGCCACCTGCGCCTGTCAGCTTCCCAGATCTGGCCTTCCGGCTCTCCATGGCCGCCACCATGCAGTAGTCTCGCAATCGGCTCGGTCCAAAATACCGGTCAGGTCAAGGAGACACCCGAACCGAGGCTATGAAGATGGGGACATATGCGGACGTTCCGCTGGCGACCCTGGCTGTGTCAAAACCCCGAAGGTGGTAGCTTTCCTCTGCACGACCGGAGGATGGCATGGGACGGTTCGTTGTCGGTGCCGAGCGCGATCAGACGACGCTGTTTCCGCCTTGTCTTGAGGACTGGATCGCCGAGGACAATCCTGTCCGCGTCGTCGATGCCTTTGTGGAGGCCCTGGAACTCGGCGCGCTCGGCTTTGCGGGTGTCGATGCGGCACGCACGGGTCGACCGGGCTACCATCCGGCCGCCCTGCTGAAGCTGTACGTCTACGGCTATCTCAACCGGGTCCCGTCAAGCCGACGCCTGGAGCGCGAGGCGGGCCGCAACGTCGAGGTCATGTGGCTGACCG